>NZ_JBMRCP010000053.1:0-18540 GCF_057350545.1 Pseudolysinimonas sp.
GCGTAGCCCGCCTCGCGGAGCATCTCGACGGCGGTCTCGGAGAGGGTGCCCTTGTTGGGCACGGCGATGCGGAGCATCCTGGCGTCTTTCGTTCGGAGTTGTCGGGGTCTGCGTGGAGGTCTCGACACGCGGCTGCGCCGCTACTCGACCACCGAGTTCCTACAGATGTCGCCCGACGTCGGCGAGTGTGATGTTCTTCGCGAGCATGAGCACCTGCAGGTGGTACAGCAGCTGCGAGATCTCCTCGGCGGTCTTGTCGTCGCCCTCGTACTCGGCCGCCATCCACACCTCGGCGGCCTCCTCGACGATCTTCTTGCCGATCGCGTGCACTCCGGCGTCGAGCAGTTCGACCGTACGGGAGCCGTCGGGACGGTCGACGGAGGTGCGCGTCAGCTCCTCGAACAGTCCGTCGAACGTCTTCACTCCCCCAGGCTACCGGGCGGCGGCGGTCGCCCGCGCCGGGACGAGTCGCACGATGACGCCCTTCGAGACGGGCGTGTTGCTCTGCTCCGCGGCGCTGTCGAGCGGCACGAGCACGTTCGTCTCCGGGTAGTACGCGGCCGCGCAGCCTCGGGCCGTCGGGTACTCGACGACGCGGTAGTTGCGCACGACGCGCTCGCGTCCATCCGTCCACACCGTGAAGATGTCGACGCGTTGCCCGTCGTCGAGCCCGAGCTCGGCGATGTCGTCGGGGTTCACGAAGACGACGTCGCGGCCCTTCTTGATGCCGCGGTACCTGTCGTTGAGCGAGTAGATCGTCGTGTTGAACTGGTCGTGCGAGCGGAACGTCTGCAGGATGAGCGTGCCCTCGGGGCGCTCGAGGTGCTCGAGCTCGTTCACGGTGAGGATCGCCTTGCCCGTGCGGGTGGCGAACGTGCGCGAGTCGCGCGGACCGTTGGGCAGGATGAAGCCGTCCTTCTTGCGGATGTCGACGTTGAAGTTCTCGAATCCGGGCACGACGCGCGAGATGCGGTCGCGGATGACGTCGTAGTCGGCGACGAAGGCATCCCAGTCGATCCCGTGGCGGTCGCCGATCGTGGCCTTGGCCATGCCGGCCACGATCGCGACCTCGGAGAGGAGGGTGTCGGCGACCGGTCTCACAGCGCCGTGGCTCGCGTGCACGGCGCACACGCTGTCCTCCACCGAGACGAACTGCGCGCCCGTCGCCTGCAGGTCGATCTCGGTGCGGCCGAGGGTCGGCAGGATGAGCGCCTCCTCGCCCACGACGACGTGCGAGCGGTTGAGCTTCGTCGACACCTGCACGGTGAGGTCGGCGCCGCGCATCGCGGCCTCCGCGACGGCGGTGTCGCTGATCGCGCCGACGAAGTTGCCGCCCATCGCGATGAACACCTTGACGTCGCCGCGCGCGAGCCCCGACACGGCCTGCAGGGCGTCGTGGCCATGCTTGCGGGGCACGGGGAAGCCGAACTCCGTCTCGAGCGCGTCCATGAAGGGCTCCGGCATCCGCTCGAAGATGCCCATCGTGCGGTCGCCCTGCACGTTCGAGTGCCCGCGGATCGGCGAGGCGCCCGCACCGGGCTTGCCGATGTTCCCGCGCAGCAGCAGCAGGTTGATGATCTCCTTGATCGTCGAGACGGCCTTCTTGTGCTGGGTGATCCCCATCGCCCACGTGATGATCACCCGGTCGGCCGCGAGGTACGCCTCGGCGAAGGCATCCAGCTCCTCCGTCGTGAGCCCGGTCGCGGCGAGCACCGCGTCGTCGTCGACGTTGCGGATGTGCGCCGCGAACGCGTCGAAGTCGGAGACGTGCTCGGCGAGGAACTCGTGGTCGAGCACCGCGCCCGGGTTCGCCGCCTCGGCCTCGAGCACCTTCTTCGACGTGCGCTGCAGGAGCGCCATGTCGCCGGCGGCGCGGATCTGCAGGAACTGGTCGGCGATCGCCGTGCCCTTGCCGAGGATGCCGCGCACCTTCTGCGGGTTCTTGTAGCGGATGAGCCCCGCCTCGGGCAGCGGGTTCACGGCGATGATCTTGCCGCCGTTCCGCTTGCACTCCTCGAGCGCGCTGAGCATGCGCGGATGATTCGTGCCGGGGTTCTGGCCGAGGACGATCACGAGGTCGGCCTTGCCGAAGTCGTCGTAGGCGATCGTGGACTTGCCGATGCCGACCGTCTCGCCCATGGCGGTGCCGGTCGACTCGTGGCACATGTTGGAGCAGTCGGGCAGGTTGTTGGTGCCGAAGGCCCGCACGAACAACTGGTACAGGAACGCCGTCTCGTTCGCCGTGCGGCCGCTCGTGTAGAAGGCCGCTTCATCGGGGCTCCCGAGGGCGTTCAGGCGGTCGCCGATGAGGGTGAACGCGCTCTGCCACGAGATCGGCTCGTAGTGGTCGGAGCCCGCCCGCTTGTAGACGGGCTCGGTGAGGCGCCCCTGCTGGCCGAGCCAGTACTCGTCTTTGTCGAGCAGCGAGGTGAGCGAATTCTCGGCCCAGAACGCACGCGGCACCGTGATCGGCGTCGCCTCCCACGTGACGGCCTTCATCCCGTTCTCGCAGAACTCGAGCGTGTTGCGGTGGCCCGGGTCGGGCCACGCGCAGCTCATGCAGTCGAAGCCGTTCTTCTGGTTGATCGTGAGCGCGAGCTTGGCGGTGCGCGCGACGCCCATCTCGAGCAGCGCGGGCTCCATGGAGTTGAGGATCGCCGGCACGCCCACGGCCCACGGCTCGTGATGGCCGATCTCCATGTCGGGATACGGGTCGGTGAAGGTCTCGACCTCGGTCACCTCGGCCCCGCGTCGCACGGGTGCTCCGGGAGTGGTGTCCTTCGTCATGCGAGTACCTCCGTGCGGATCTGGATGCGGTGCTCGCCGGCGTAGACCACCATCGAGCGGCCGCGCAGGAAACCGACGAGCGTCATGCCCTGCTCGTGCGCGAGGTCGACGGCGAGCGACGACGGCGCCGACACCGCGGCGAGCACCGGGATGCCGGCCATCGAGGCCTTCTGCGTGAGCTCGAAACTCGCCCGGCCCGACACCTGCAGCACCATGCCGGTGAGGGGCAGCATCCCCTCGCCTTGCGCCCAGCCGATGACCTTGTCGACCGCGTTGTGGCGTCCGACGTCCTCCCGCAGCACGAGCAGTTCGCCGGTTCGGCCGTCGAAGAGCGCGGCGGCGTGCAGGCCACCGGTCTTCTCGAAGACGTCCTGGCCGGCGCGCAGGCGATCGGGGAAGGTCGTCAGCAGTTCCGCGTCGACCTCGAGCGGGTCGGCGGCGACCGGGTGATGCGACGCGGTGCGCACGGCGTCGATGCTCGCCTTGCCGCACAGGCCGCACGAGGAGGTCATGTAGAAGTTGCGCTCGAGGCTGGGGTCAGGCGC
This sequence comes from Pseudolysinimonas sp., assembly GCF_057350545.1. Classification (NCBI taxonomy): domain Bacteria; kingdom Bacillati; phylum Actinomycetota; class Actinomycetes; order Micrococcales; family Microbacteriaceae; genus Pseudolysinimonas; species Pseudolysinimonas sp. Next base: position 3,333 of record NZ_JBMRCP010000053.1, read on the forward strand.
TGCCACCCCGCGACCGAGCGTCACGTCGAGCACATTGAAGGTGTCCTCGCCGCTGTCGTCATCGCGCCCGGCGCAATAGCGGATCGCGGCGATGTCGGTCGCGTGGGCGACGACGCCCTCCGAGATGAGGAATCCCGCGGCGAGGTCGAAGTCGTGACCCGGGGTGCGCATCGTGATGCTGAGAGACTCTCCGCCGACGCGGATCTCGAGCGGCTCCTCGACGGCGAGCACGTCTTCTCGTCGGGAGACCGTCGACTCAGCGCCCTCGACGCCCAGGGTGATCCGGGTGATCCGCTTCCTCGCGGTGATTCGTCCCATGGGAAATACCTATCACGATAGTTAGTGCCCCGACCGCGCCGCTTAGAGTGTCCGCATGGTCATCGACGCCCTCATTCTCGCAGGGGGACGCTCGTCGCGGCTGGGTGGTTCCGCCAAGCAGAATCTGCGCCTGTCGGGCCGCACCCTGCTGGAGACCACCGTGGACGCCGTCCGTGAGGTGGGGGCGCGCCAGGTGGTCGTGGTGGGCGACGAGGCGATGGATGGCGTCGTCGCGGTGCGCGAAGAGCCGCCGTTCGCCGGGCCGGTCGCGGCCATCGCGGCGGGACTCGAGGCGCTCGGAGACGCGCCCGACGCCGTGCTCGTGCTCGCGTGCGACATGCCGTCGATCCGCACGGCGCTGCCCTCTCTCGTGGTGTCGTACCCCGGCGACGGCGTCATCGCGGTCGACCGGGATCGTCGCCAGCAGCTCGCGTTTCTGGCGTCGTACGGCGCCCTGTCGCTCGCCCTCGCGGCCCGACCGACGGTCGTCGATGCCTCCGTGCGCGCGCTCCTCGCAGCCCTCGACCTGACCGACGTGATCGTGCCGGACGGCGCGACCGACGACATCGACACGTGGGAGGACGCCGAGCGGTTCGGCATCCCTCACCCGAACCCCGTGGGGAGCACGACATGACGAACGACGACGACTTCGAGGCGGTGCTCGGGGCCTGGGCCGACGAGGTGCGGGAGGCCCTCGGCATCGACGCCGAGGTCGACGTGAAGGCCGTGCTCGGGCTCGCCGGGGTCGCCGCGCACGCGGTGCTGCGTCCCGCCGCGCCGCTCACGACCTACCTCGTCGGCTTCGCAGCGGGGCGTGCCGCCGCGTCGGGAGAAGACCCCGCTGCGGCCGCCGCCGAGGCGACCCGCGTCGCGCGCGAGCTGGCGGCGAAGCGGTCGTGACGCATCCCGGTCGCCTCCCCTGGGCGGAGGCGCGCACCCGCGCGGCCTCGGCCGCGCGCCGGCTCGGCGTCGAGGAGGTGGCGCTCGCGGAGGCGGTCGGGCGCGTGCTCGCCCGGGACGTCGCGGCGGCGATCGACGTGCCGCATTATGCCTCCGCGGCGATGGACGGCTGGGCGGTCTCCGGAGCGGATCCCTGGTTGCTCGGGGAGACGGCCGTGCCGATCGTCACGGGCGGGCTGCTCCCGCCGGGTGCCGACCGCGTGCTCGCGAGCGAGGACGGCCGGGTCGACGGCTTTACGCTGCACGCCGTGCGGGAGGGGCGTCGCGACCACGTCCGCCCGCCGGCAGAGGAAGCCCGCGCGGGTGAGGTGCTCGTTGCGGCGGGGACACGGCTCTCCCCCGCGCACGTCGCGCTGGCTGCGGCCGCGACGGCCGACACGGTGTCCGTCGCGATCACCCCGCGCGCCGCGACGGTGTTCACCGGCGACGAGGTCGTCGTCTCGGGTGTGCCCGATCCCGGTCGCGTGCGCGACAGCTTCGGCGCGACCGTTCCGGCGATCCTCGGGATGCTCGGCGCAGCTCCTGGGGGTTCGTCCCGGATCGCCGACGACCGCGAGGCCACGGTCGCCGCGCTTCGGGATGCCGATGCCGACCTCGTCGTGACGACCGGCGGTACGGGTGGCTCGCACGCCGACCACGTACGCCGAGCGCTCGACGAGCTCGGCGCCGACTACCTCGTGCCGGGACTGGCGTCGAGGCCCGGTGGCCCGACACTGCTCGCGCGACTTCCCGACGGGAAGCTCGTGCTGGGGCTCGCCGGCAACCCGCTCGCGGCGATGCTCGGCCTGCTGTCGCTCGGCGACGTGCTGATCGCGGGCTTCACGGGCCGCTCGGTGCCCGCGCTGCTGACGCTGCCTATCCCCGATTCGGTGAAGCGGCATCCCGCAGCGACGCGGCTCGTGCCCGTGCGGGCGGGGCTCGATGAGGTGGCCTGGACCGGATCGGCCATGATGCGCGGACTGGCCGCCGCCACCGGGGTGCTCGTGGTACCCCCGGTGGGCGACGGCCAGCTGCTGGAACTGCCCTGGGTCTGACGCGGCGGTTACCGCACGCCCAGGAGGTCGATCACGAACACGAGGGTGCGACCCGAGAGGCGGTGTCCGCCACCGGCCGGTCCGTAGGCCCAGGCGGGCGGGCAGACGAGCTGGCGGCGACCGCCGACCTTCATGCCCGGGATGCCCTCCTGCCAGCCGCGCACGAGCCCGTTGAGCGGGAACTCGATCGACTCGCCACGGCCCCACGACGAGTCGAACTCGTCGCCCGTCTCGAAGTCGACGCCCACGTAGTGCACGCGCACGTTGGCGCCCGGCGTGGCTTCGGCTCCGTCGCCGACCTCGAGGTCGGTGATGACGAGCTCGGTCGGCGCCGGCCCTTCGATGAAGTCGATCTCCGGCTTGGTCTTGTCAGTCATCCCTCCAGCTAATCAGAGTGCCGTAAGGCGTGCCGCGGCGCGCCAGACCTCGGAGAGATCTTCCGGGAAGGCGAGCGGCGCCTCCTCAGCGAACTCTCCCTGCGTCCACCACCGGCTCTCCAGGTGCGACCGCTGCTCGAGGTCGGTCAACTCGGTGGCCACCGGGTCGAAGCGCGGCAGACGCACCGCGAAGTACCGCTCGGTCTGCACGAGGAAGATGCCGTCGAGCGGGAACTCGGCGGTGCGCTCGCCGGGCAGCGTGACAAGGTGGTCGGCGATCGCGCCGGTCTCCTCGGTGAGCTCCCGCCGCGCGGCCTCCTCGAAGGTCTCGCCCGGTTCGAGGCCGCCGCCGGGTGTGAACCACCACGACCCGTCGTCGGGTCGAGCCGGGTCGAGTCCGCGGATCAGCAGGAGCGCGTCGTCGAGATCGAGCACGAGCAGTCGCGCGGCACGGCGCCGGACGACGGGTGGGTCAGCGTCGACCCCATACTCAGTGGCGATGCCGAGCCGCCGTCTCGCGCAACTCCGCGATCGCGGCCTCGACATCCCCGGCTCCGTAGACCGCCGACCCGGCGACGAACGTGTCGGCTCCGGCCTCTGCCGCCTGACCGATCGTGTCGAGCGCGATCCCGCCGTCGACCTGCAGCCACACGTCGACCCCGGCCGCGTCGATCGCGGCACGGGCCGCGGCGACCTTCGGCATCATGTCGGCCATGAAGCTCTGGCCGCCGAACCCGGGCTCGACGGTCATGACGAGAATCTGGTCGAACTCGGGCAACAGCTCGAGGTAGGGCAGGAGATCCGTGCCCGGCTTGACCGCGAGACCCGCGCGGGCGCCGATCTGCCGCAGCCTCCGCGCGAGCACCACCGGATCGTCGGTCGCCTCGGCGTGGAACGTCACCGAGAACGCCCCGAGCTCGGCGTAGCCAGGGCCCCAGCGGTCGACGTCGGAGATCATGAGGTGCACGTCGAGCGGGATCGGCGAGACCGCCTGGATGCGGCCGACCATCTGCGGCCCGAAGGTCAGGTTCGGCACGAAGTGGTTGTCCATGACGTCGACGTGCACGGCGTCGGCGGTCGCGATGCGCGCGATGTCCGACTCCAGGTTGACGAAATCCGCCGCCAGGATGCTCGGCTCGATCCGCACGTCGCCGCCGTCCTGAGCCTGTCGAAGGGTCACGCCTCCACCCTAGGGTGACGCCTCAGGGCCTCGTGAGCAGCTGGATGAACATGGCATCCGTGCCGTGCCGGTGCGGCCAGAGCTGCAGCGCGGGCCCGACTCCGGTGCCGAGCTCGGTCGTCGCGATCCCCTGCACGATCACCCGGGTGTCGAGCGCGACGAGACCGGCGTGCCGCGCGAGCGCCGCCGCGACGACCTCGCGGGTTTCTGCCGGGTGCGGCGAGCACGTCACATAGGCGAGAAGACCCCCGGGTGCGAGCGCCGCGACGGCGGCGTCGAGCAGCCGCGTCTGCAGAGCGACGAGCTCCGGCACGTCCTCAGGCTGCTTGCGCCAGCGCGCCTCCGGTCGTCGCCGCAGGGCGCCGAGCCCGGTGCAGGGCGCATCGAGCAGGATGCGATCGAAGCCGCCGGGGTCGCTCGTGCCGAACCGCGCCGCGTCGCCCTCGACGACCTCGGGGGCCGGATCGAGCACCGCGAGAGCCTTGCGCACGAGACCGGCACGTACGGGAACGAGTTCGTTGGCGACGAGGGTCGCACCGCCGAGCGCGGCCTCCGCGGCGAGAAGCGCCGCCTTGCCGCCCGGCCCGGCGCACATGTCGAGCCAGCGCTCCCCCGGCCTCACCTCGCGTGCCCGCGAGAGCGCGAGCGCGGCGAGCTGCGATCCCTCGTCTTGCACGCGACCGCGGCCCTCCCGCACGGCGGCCACGGCCGACGGGTCACCTCCCGGCGCGCGCGCGGCCGTCGGCGAGACCCCTCCGGCCTCGCCCAGCTCCGCGACGTCGGCGTAGCCGGGCAGCGCGACGAGCGACACCGCGGGGGCGACATTGTCGGCCGTGAGCAGCTCGGCGAGCTCCGCGCCCCGCCCGTCGGCCTCGAGTGCCTCGCGCAGCACGGCGACGACCCACTCGGGATGCGAGTGCTCGGCGGCGAGTCGCTCATCACCCTCGAGCCCCTCGAGGATCCGCGCATCCCACTCCTCCGGCGACGACCGCGAGACCGTGCGCAGCACGCCGTTCGCGAACCCCGTCGCGCGCCGGGGCGCGAGCGCGACGGTGTCGCCGACGGCGGCGTGCGGCGGGATGCGGGTCGCGAGCAACTGGTGGATGCCGAGCCGCAGCACGTCGAGCACGTCCGGGTCGATCGCGCTCGGCTCCCGCCCGGCGACGAGCCGCACGATGCGGTCGTAGCGGCCCGACATGCGGAGCGTCCCGTAGGTGAGCTCGGTGGCGAGCGCAGCGTCGGCGGGGCTCAGGCGGGCCTGCGCGATGCGGGCCGGGAGCAGGAGGTTCGCGTAGGCATCGTCGTCGCGCACGGCGGCGAGCACCTCGGCGGCGACGCGACGCGCCGGGGCCGCCCGGGTCGCGCCGCTCACGCGCGCCCCCGCCACCAGTCGGACGCCGGCATGGCGCGCTTGCCCGCGGGGTGGACGGTCACGAGGTGCAGCGGCTCGGTGGCGGTGCCCACGAGCAGCCGTCCACCGCGCAGCTCGAACTCTCCCGAGGGAAGCGCCGCATCGCCATGCGCGATGGCCGCGTCGAGCACCTTGAGCCGCTCATCGCCGAGCAGCGTGAACGCTCCCGGCTCGGGGGTCGTGCCCCGCAGCCGCGCGTCGAGCTCCGCGGCCGGGCGCGACCAGTCGAGGCGTCCGTCGGCGAGCTCGAGCTTTGGCGCGAGCGTGACCTCTCCGGACTGCGCGACACCCAGTGCGGTGCCGTCGGCGAGAGCATCGATCACGCCGGTCAGCAGCTCAGCACCGGACTCGGCGAGCACCTCCAGCAGATGGCCGGCCGTCTCGTTCCGGCCGATCGGCTGCTCGAGAGTCGCATAGACGTCGCCGGCGTCGAGCTCGGGCACGAGCTGGAACACGGCCGCGCCGGTCACGGTGTCGCCCGCGATGATCGCCCGCTGCACCGGGGCGGCGCCGCGCCACCGCGGCAGGAGCGAGAAGTGCAAGTTGATCCAGCCGAGCCGCGGCGTCGACAGCAGCGGCTCACGGATCAGGCCGCCGTAGGCGACGGTCACCCCGAGGTCGGGACGGAGGGCAGCGAGGTCGGACTCGAGCAGCCCGATCCTGTTTGCCTTCAGCACGGGGATGCCGAGCTCACCGGCCACGTCGGCGACCGGTGTGGCGGTGAGGACGCGCTTGCGGCCGAGCGGCGCATCCTCGCGCGTCACGGCGGCGACGATCTCGTGGCGGGAGGCGGCGAGGGCGCGAAGGCTCGGGACGGCGGCCGCCGGGCTGCCGGCGAAGACGATTCTGAGGGGTGCGGATGCGGTAGACACTGGTTCCGATTCTGCCTGGTGCGGAGGCTCGCGGCGTTCCGCCATGATGTCTGCATGGATCAGGGCTTCGCGCCGACGACCACATTCGTCGACGGCATCCCCGTCGTGTCGGCAGCCCTGGAGCCCGTCGCCACGGCCACGCTGTTCTTCGCCGTCGGCTCTCGCGACGAGACGCCACGGACGGCGGGAGTGGCGCATCTCATCGAGCACGTCGTCATGCGTCGAGTCGGACCGGTCTCCGCACCGCACAACGCCATGACCGACGCCGACTCGATCCGCTTCTTCGTGTCGGGCTCGAATTCGGAGATCACCGACTTCCTCCGACGCGTCTGCGAGGCGGTCTCCTGGCTCGGCGAGTGCGGCGAGGACGACGTCGCGCCCGAGCGTCGCACGATCGGCACCGAGCTCGGACCGGGCGGCGAGGAAGGCGCGATCGGTCCGCTCTTCCTGCGCTACGGCCCCATCGACATCGGACTCATGGACCTCGGCCAGCCCCCGCACCGGACCCTGCCGGTCGAGGCCGTGCACGCCTACGCCCGACGTCATCTGCACCGCGGGAATGCCGCCGTGACGATCACCGGCGCGGTTCCTGACGACCTGCGCCTGCCGCTGCCCGACGGGGAGCGTCGCCCTCCCCGGGAGACGCCGCCGACTCTTCGCACCGACCTGCCGGGCTGGTCGGTGGCGGCCGGCGGGCCGGTGGTGATCAACGTCGAGCTGAGGGCCGCACCCGCGTGCGGCCTCCTCACTCAGAGCGTGATCCAGGCGTTCCTGCTGCGCGAACTGCGCGCCGAGCGTCACCTGGTCTACTCGCCGGGCACGATCGTCCTCACCCTCGACGACGATCTGGCGAGCCTCACGATGGTGCTCGATCCCGCCCAGAGTGACGCTCCCGCCGCGCTCGACGCCGCGATCCGGGGACTTCGGGCGATGGCGGAGACCGGTCCCGACCCGCGCGACCTCGAGCACGCGCGGGAGAGCATCAGGTCGGGTACCGCGCACACCGCCGCGCGGGTGGACTGGCTGATGTACGTCGCCTCGTCCGAGGCGCGGGGGCGAGGTGACGAGGTCGCGGCCTACGACGACGAGGTCGCGAAGGTCTTGGCCGTCGGGTCCGACCAGGTGAAGGATGCTCTCGCTGACGCCCTGCCGTCGGTCATGGTGACGGTCGCATGGCCCGACTTCCCCGCCGACGTGCCGGAGGCGCTCGGCATCCCGCCGATGACGCCTCCGCGGGAGCACGTGCCGGAGCGGTTCGGCAACGTCTTCACCGGTGCGCTCACTCAGGCCTTCGCTCTGCTGTCGCCGAGGTTCGGCAAGGGACTGCGCGGCTACTCTCTGTTCGTCAGCGACGACGCCATCGCCGAGGTCGGACCCGACGGCGTCTTCGAGGCACCGCTGGCGGAGGTCGTGCTCGCGGGGCGTCGGAGCGACGGAACGCTCAACCTCGTACTGAGCTCCGGACGGATGTTCTTCGTGCGACCGTCCGACTGGCGCGACCAGGGCGGTCGTCTCGCTCGGGCGATCGAGAGCATCCCGGCCGAGCTCTTCTACGAACGGGCCGACTGACCCGGCCGCTACTCGTCGAACGGCTCCGGGTCGTCGAAGCGTCCCCGCAGCGGCAGCGGCTGACGACCACGCGGCGGCTGCCCGGGAACGGGCCGCCGTCGTTTCGTCGCCTGACGGATGACCTCGGCATGCACGACCTCCGCGATCGCGGAGCCGTCGCGGTAGTCGAAACGCAGGATGGCCCGCGCGCGACCCGCCGACAGCGTCGTCCCGAGTACTTCTGCGGTCGGCGGCAGCAGCGCGACCGCCTCCTCGACGGCGTCCGGAGCACCCTGGAGGGTCGCCATCCGCACCGCGGGCGGGAAGCGCAGCTCGCGTCGTCCGGCGTACTCGGTGCGCGCGAAGTCGGGCTGGCTCCATCCGGCCAGGGCGTGGCCGAGCGCTCCCCCGACCCCGACGAGCACGACCGACCCGTCGTCGGCGGTGAGCGCCGCCGCATCGGACCACCAGCGCAGGCAGTCCTCGGCGACGCGGAGACTCTCCCGCGCCAGCATCCGCTCGCCGTCGAGCAGCAGCACGCACGCGTAGCCGCCGGGAGCGAAGGGTTCCGCACCACGGGTCGCGACGACGAGAGCCGGCTTGCCGTCGACCTCGAGCAGCGGACGTTCCCCGTCGGACACGAGCACTCGGGTGTTCGGGAACGCCCGGCCGAGCTCGTCGGCGGTGCGGGCGCTGCCGGTTCCCGTGGTCTGCAGCTTCGTTCCGCGGCAGTTCGAGCAAGCCCAGACGCGGTGGGTCGTGCCGCACCACGTGCACGTCGGCGGTGAACCGGCCGCACGCTGTCGCAGCGGCCCCGTGCAGCGGGCGCACCGCGCCGGCTCGTGGCACTGGGCGCACCGCAGACCGGGGGCATATCCCGGGCGCGCGACCTGCACGAGCACCGGGCCGCGCGCGAGTGCTGCGCGCGCCTCGCGATAGGCGACCGACGGGATGCGCGCGCGGGTCGCCGCCGGGTCGTCGCCCGGGCCGTCGGCGGTCGGGATGACCTTGATCCGCACGAAGCGCTTCGGACCGAACTCCTGGAGCCATCCGATCTCGACCAGACGGTGCACCTCGGTGCTGCGCGTGTGGCCTGCGAGCACGAGCGCGCCGCCCTGCTGTTCGTGTCGCACGAGCGCGGCGTCGCGGGCATGCACGTAGGGCGTGAGCGGCTCCCCGAGCAGAGGGCCGCCGTCGTTCCAGAGGGCGAGCAGCCCGAGCCGCTCCGCGGGGGCGTAGACGGCCGAGCGGTTGCCGACGACGACCGCCGGGCCGCTGCCCGCCGCCAGCAGCGCACGGTAGCGGTCGGCGTTGGGCTGACGGGAGTCCCAGCGCAGCACGAGCGACGCGGGCACGAGGTCACGCAGGGCCCGCTCGAGCTGATCCTGGTCGCGATGGTCGGGGGCCACGAGGATGGCGGTGCGACCGCCGGCGAGCGTGCGCGCGGCCGCACGGGCGAGCAGATGCGCCCAGCGGGTCGCCGGCCCGCCGGCTCCGATCGCGACACCCGGCTGGGCGCGCAGCGCGACCCGCGCATCCGCGTCGAGCGCGTCCGCGAGCCCCGGGTAGCCGTCGAGAGCCGGGGCCTCGACCGTCGGCGTCTCGTCGGGGGTGCGCGCGAGCCAGGCCTTCTCGACCCGCACCTGCCGCGGCGGGATCGCGAGGCGCAGCACATCGTTCGCCGCTCCCGCCGCGCGGTCGGCCACCGCCCGGGCGAGCCGCCACACCTCGGGCCGCAGCACCGGAACCGGCGAGACGACGGCGGCGACGTCGCTCAACGGCCCGGGGTAGTCGGCGTCACCGGCGAGCTCGACGACGTAGGCCGTCGCCAGACGCTTCGCGCTGCGCAGCGGCACCGAGACTCGGATGCCCGGCTCGACCCCCGTCATCCCGTCGGGGATGCGGTAGTCGAGCAGCCGGTCGAGTTGGGGCAGCGGAGAGTCGACGAGGCCCCGTGCGACTCCCGCCATGCAGTGGCCCCTTCGGCTAGCTCAGAGCTTCGCGGCGGCGCGCAGCTCGTCGACCCGACCCGTGGTCTCCCAGGTGAACTGGGGCAGCTCGCGGCCGAAGTGGCCGTACGCGGCGGTCGACTGGTAGATCGGCCGGAGCAGCTGCAGGTCGCGGATGATCGCGGCCGGACGCAGGTCGAAGACCTCCTGGATCGCCTCGATGATGACGTCGTCGGAGACGTGGCCCGTGCCGAACGACTCGACGTAGAGCCCCACGGGTGAGGCGGCGCCGATCGCGTACGCGACCTGCACCTCGAGACGGTCGGCGAGCCCCGCCGCGACGGCGTTCTTCGCGACCCAGCGCAGCGCGTAGGCGGCCGATCGGTCGACCTTCGACGGGTCTTTGCCCGAGAAGGCTCCTCCCCCGTGACGCGAGGCGCCACCGTAGGTGTCGACGATGATCTTGCGACCGGTGAGCCCGGCGTCGCCGTGCGGCCCACCGATCTCGAAGCGGCCGGTGGGGTTGATGAGGATGCGGGCGTCGGCCGACGGCAGATCGAGCAGCTCGAGCACGGGGCGGATGACGAGACGCTCGACCTCGGCGCGGAGGTCGGGGGTGGAGATGTCGGGCGAGTGCTGGGTCGACACGACGACGGTCTCGACGGTGGCGGGCTTCGTGCCGTCGTAGCCGATCGTCACCTGCGTCTTGCCGTCGGGGCGGAGGAAGTCGACGAGGCCGCTGTGGCGCACTTCGGCGAGCCGCTCCGACATGCGGTGCGCGAGCCAGATCGGCAGCGGCATGAGCACATCGGTCTCGTTCGTGGCGTAGCCGAACATGATGCCCTGGTCGCCCGCGCCCTGCTTGTCGAGGTCGTCCGCGCTCGTCCCCTCGCGAGACTCGAACGCGTGGTCGACACCCTGCGCGATGTCGGGCGACTGCGCGCCGATCGAGATCTCGACGCCGCACGAACGACCGTCGAACCACACGTCCGAACCCGTGTAGCCGATGTCGGTGATCGTCTTGCGCACGATGCCGGGGATGTCGACGTAGCTCGAGGTCGTGACCTCGCCCGCCACGTGCACGAGGCCGGTCGTCACCATCGTCTCGACGGCGACACGAGCCGCCGGGTCGCTCGCGAGCATCGCGTCGAGGATCGCGTCGCTGACCTGGTCGCAGATCTTGTCGGGGTGACCCTCGGTGACGGACTCGGACGTGAACAGACGAAGGCTCAACGGAAACTCCGGGGAATCGGCGGGTGGATCAGGAGAGGAGATCCAGGATGCGGTGAGCGACGGACTCTTTCGAGCCGGAGGCCTCGGTCACTCTATCGCCCGACCCGGACAGGACGACGACGGCGTTGCCCTCGGTGCCGAAACCTTCGGTCCAGCCCACCCTGTTGACGACGAGCAGGTCGACACCCTTGCGGGCGGCCTTGGCCCGCCCGAGTTCGAGCAGTTCGTCGCCCTCGGCCGTCTCGGCGGCGAAACCGATGATGACCTGTCCCTCGCGCCGCGCCGCGGTGAGCTCCTTGAGGATGTCGGGATTCCTCACGAGTCGCAGGTCGAGCACGTCGCCCTGCGTCTCCTTCTTGATCTTCCCGGCGGCGACGGTCTCGGGCCGGTAGTCGGCGACGGCGGCGGCCATGACGACGACGTCGGCGGTCGCCGCCTCTTCGTGGGCGGCATCCCTCAGCTCGGCCGTGGTCGAGACGTGGCGCACGCTGAACGGGGCGGCCTCGTCGCGCAGCACGCCGTCGTCGATGTTCGCGACGACGAGCACGACGTCGGCTCCACGCGCGGCGGCCGCCCGGGCGATCGCGACCCCCTGCTTGCCGCTCGAGCGGTTGCCGAGGAAGCGCACGGGATCGAGAGGCTCACGCGTGCCGCCCGCGGTGACGAGGATGCGGCGGCCGGCCAGGTCGCGCGGGCCGACGACGGCGAGGGCGGCGGCGACGATGTCGTCGGGCTCCGACATCCGTCCCGCCCCGGAGTCGGTGCCGGTGAGCTGTCCGGAGGCAGGCCCCACGACGTGCACTCCGCGATCGCGCAGGGTGGCGACGTTGGCGACGGTCGCGGGATGCCGCCACATCTCGGTGTGCATCGCGGGAGCGATCACGAGCGGCGCCGTGCTCGCGAGGATCGTGTTGCCGAGGAGGTCGTCGGAGATCCCCGCGGCGAGCTTCGCGATCGTGTTCGCGGTCGCCGGGGCGACGACGACGAGGTCGGCGCGCTGGCCGATCGCCACGTGGCGCACCTCGGCGACCCCGTCGTAGAGGTCGGTGTGCACGAGGTTGCGGCTGATCGCCTCGAGCGTCGGACGCCCGACGAATCGGAGCGCGTTCTCGGTCGCGACGACGTGCACGTCGTGGCCCGCGAGCACGAGGGCGCGCACGACGCCGACGGCCTTGTAGGCCGCGATGCCGCCGGTGATGCCGACGACGATGTTCATGAACGGGGCGGAGTCGTTACTCGGCGAGCGGCTTGAGGACGAGCTTGTCCTCGTTGATCTCGTGCATCGCGACCGAGAGCGGCTTGTCGTCGATCATCGAGTCGACGAGCGGGCCGACGTTGTCGAACAGCGAACCCTCGTGCAGGTCGGCGTAGTAGTCGTTGATCTGACGGGCGCGCTTCGACGCGAAGATCACGAGCTGGTACTTGGAGTCGACCTTCGAGAGGAGTTCGTCGATCGGCGGGTCGATGATGCCGCTGGTGCGGTCGGCCATGGGATTCTCCCTAAGTTGTCAGCGCCCGGACGCAGGCACATCCAGCAATTCTACGACCTCGCGCGCCGCTTGGCCGACATCGTGGTTGACGATCTTCACATCGAACTCATCTTGGGCGGCCAGTTCGACCTTCGCGGTCTCGAGTCGACGCGCCTGCTCCTCGGGGCTCTCGGTGCCGCGACCGATGAGTCGGCGCACCAGTTCGTCCCAGGTCGGCGGCAACAGGAAGACGAGCAGTGCCTCCGGCATCCGCTCACGCACCGAGCGCGCGCCCTGCAGGCCGATCTCGAGCAGCACGCTCTTGCCGTCGGCGAGGGCCCGGTCGATCGGCGGCCGCGGCGTGCCGTAGCGGGACCTGTTGTGCACGACCGCGTGCTCGAGGAACTCGCCGCGCGCGATCATCGCGTCGAACTCCGCATCGCTCACGAAGTAGTAGTGCTCGCCCTCGATCTCACCGGGGCGCGGCGGCCGCGTGGTCGCGGAGACGCTCAGCAGCACATCGGGGTACTGCTCGCGGATGTGCCGCGAGACCGTGCCCTTGCCGACGGCGGTCGGCCCGGCGAGCACGACGAGCCGGCTGCGGGGCGACGCTCCGGACTCGCGCCCGGTGAGGTACTCCCGCAGCTCGGTCCGTTGCCGGGATCCGAGACCTCCGACGCGCTTGGAGTCGGAGATGCGCAGGTCTTGCATGATGCGCGCCGCACGGGTCGGCCCGAGGCGCGGGATGCTGCGCAACAGCTCGCTCACCCGCAGTGTCGCCTCGGGGGCGGTCGGCTCCCCCGCCCACGCGGTCTCCGCCACGTCGAGGGCGGAGCGTTCACGGCTCGTGATCTGGCGCTTCACCTCGGCTCGCGCACGCCGCGCCGCGACGGCAGCGCGAGAGCCTGCGATCCTGTCGACCTCGGGCGGCTTCATGCCGAACTCGCCCGCAGCTCGTCTTGCGTGCGAGCGATCTCGTCGCCGATCCCCTCCGGCCCGGCACCGAGGATCGACCGCGAGTAGCTCGCCATCACCTGGGGCGCCGCAGCGCCGAAGACGCGGCGAAGGTCTGCGGCGGTGGCGCCCTGTGCGCCATAGCCGGGCGCGAGGATCGGCACGCCCGCCAGCGAGTCGAGGGTGATCTCGACGTCGGCGAGGTCGACGGTCGCCCCGAGGACGACACCACCGGTGCCGCCGAGGGCGCGGATGTCATCCACGAGCGCTCGCGCGACCGTGCGGCCGTCCGCGCGACGCGCCTGCTGGGTCGCGGCCGCCTCCGGGTTGGACGCCGCCGTCACGACGATGACGCCCTTTCCCGCTTCGGCGGCTCGCGCGAACACCCCGTCGAGCGACCCGAGCCCCTGGTAGGCGTAAGCGGTCATCGCGTCGGCTTCGAGCGGCGAACCCGGAGCGAGCCAGGCATCGCCGTACGCGTCGACGGTCGAACCGATGTCGCCGCGTTTGCCGTCGGCGATCACGACGAGGCCCGCGGCACGCCCCGCACGGATGGTCTCCTCGAGCGCGGCGAAGCCGGCTGCCCCGAACCGCTCGAAGAATGCCACCTGCGGCTTCACGACGGCGACGCGACCCGCGGCCGCCTCGACGACGCGCAGCCCGAACTCGCGCGCCCCGTCGCCGCTCACCGGCAACCCCCACCGCTCGAGCAGGGGAACGTGCGGGTCGATGCCGACGCACAACGGTCCGATCTCCCGCAGGAGCGGCAGCACGCGCGCGGCGAAGGTCATCGAGCGGCCCGATCCTTCGCGTAGTCCTGCAGCGACTTCACCCGGATGCCGCCCCGCGCCGCCTCGAACGACGCGACCGCGGCGCCGAGCTGCGCGATCGTCGTGAACAGCGGCTTGTCGGCGGCGACCGTGGCGGTGCGGATCTCGAACCCGTCGGCGCGCGCGCTGCGGCCCGAGGGGGTGTTGATCACGACGTCGATCTTCCCATCGTTGATGAGTTCGACGATCGACGGATCGCCCTCGACGGTCTCCTGGCCCATGAAGAACTTGCGCACCGTCGTGGCCTTGATGCCGTTGCGCGCGAGAACCTCGGCGGTGCCGCCGGTCGCGACGATGTCGAACCCGAGCTGCGAGAGCCGCAGCACCGGCAGCACGATCGCGCGCTTGTCGCGGTCGGCGACCGAGACGAACACCGTGCCCGACTCCGGGAGCCCTCCGTAGGCGGCATCCTGGCTCTTCGCGAACGCCCGGGGGAAGTCGGCGTCGATGCCCATGACCTCGCCGGTCGAGCGCATCTCCGGCCCGAGCACGGAGTCGACGATCTGCCCGTCGCGCGTGCGGAACCGCTTGAACGGGAGCACCGCCTCCTTCACCGAGACGGGCGAGTCGAGCGGCACACGCTCGCCGTCCTCGGCGGGCAGCAGCCCGTCGGCGACGAGCTCGCGGATACTGCGGCCGGCCATCACGAGCGAGGCCGCCTTGGCGAGCGGGATGCCGAGCGCCTTCGAGACGAACGGCACCGTGCGTGAGGCCCGCGGGTTCGCCTCGAGCACGTAGAGCACGCCCGCGCCGATCGCGAACTGCACGTTGAGCAGCCCCCGCACCCCGATCCCCTCGGCGATGAGGCGCGTCGCCGCGACGACGCGGTCCTGCACGTCGCGTCCGAGCGTGACGGGCGGCAGGGTGCACGCCGAGTCACCGGAGTGGATGCCCGCTTCCTCGATGTGCTCCATGATCCCGCCGACGGAGAGCTCGGTGCCGTCGTAGAGCGCGTCGAAGTCGATCTCGAGGGGGTCGTCGAGGAAGCGGTCGACGAGCAGCGGCGAGCCGGGGCCGATGATGGCCTGCTCGCGCACCCGGTCGAAGTAGTCCTCGAGGCTCGGGGTGTCGTA
>NZ_JBMRCP010000054.1:0-5590 GCF_057350545.1 Pseudolysinimonas sp.
CCGGCGAGCTCCTCCGCGAACTCACCATCGACCCCAACCGCGACTACCAACCCCGCACAACAAGAAACCCCCGAACCTGAGGGTTCGAGGGTTTCCTATGTCCTGAGACAGGACATTGGCGGTACCGGTGGGATTTGAACCCACGGATGGCTTGCACCATCACATGTTTTCGAGACATGCTCCTTCGGCCGCTCGGACACGGTACCGCCGACGATCCTAACCCAAGTCGCCCTCGGGCGACGACGTGAGCACCCGGTGCACAAGCGGCACACCCGGACGGTACGCGAGGTGCACGTACGACGGCGCCTCCAGCACCACGAGGTCGGCACGAGCCCCGACCCGCAGCGTCCCGACATCCGATCGTCGCAGCGCCGCCGCCCCACCGAGCGTCGCCGCCCGCACCGCCTCGAGCGGCGTGAGGCCGAGCTCCCGCACGCCGAGGGCGATGCAGAACGCCATCGACGTCGTGTACGACGAGCCGGGGTTGCAGTCGCAGGCGAGGGCGATGGTGACGCCGGCATCCACGAGGCGGCGGGCATCCGGGTAGGGGTGTCGCGTCGAGAAGTCGACGCCCGGCAGCAGCGTCGCGACCGTCGACGAGGATGCCAGCGCGTCGATGTCGGCGGACGTCAGGTAGGTGCAGTGGTCGATCGACGCCACATCCAGCTCGACCCCGAGCTCGATCGCCGAAGAACACGGGCCGAGCTGGGCGGCGTGCATCCGCAGGCCCAGTCCGGCCGCGCGGCCGGCGAGCAGGATGCGGCGTGTCTCATCGACCGTGAACGCGCCGGTCTCGCAGAAGACGTCGATCCACTTCGCGAAGGGCGCTGCGGCCGAGAGCATTTCGCCGCACACCAGGTCGACGTACGCGTCCCGCGGGATTCCGTCGGGCACGACGTGCGCGCCGAGGAAGGTGGTCTCGGGCGTGAATTGCGACGCGATGCGCAGCGAGCGCTCCTCGTCGGGGACCGTGAGCCCGTAGCCCGACTTGATCTCGATCGTCGTCGTGCCCTGTGCCCGCGCCTCGGCCACGAGTCGCGCGGCATTCGACGCGAGCGACTCGTCAGAAGCCGCGCGCGTGAGCCGCACCGTGCGTCGGATGCCACCGGCCTCGTACGCCTCCCCCGCCATCCGCGCTTCGAACTCGTCGGCACGATCGCCCGCGAAGACGAGGTGCCCGTGCGAATCGACGAAGCCCGGGATGACCGCGCGACCCTCGACATCCAGCACCGAGTCGGCGGCCGGAGCCGACGTCGACGGCCCCACCCACGCGACGCGACCGTCGTCGATGACGAGCGCTGCGTTCCGCAGCACATCGAACTCGGGCGTGAACGCCACAAGCTCGCCGATGCCGGTCACGAGGGTGCTCATCGCGTTCCGAACCCCCGGATCGCCTCGAGCACACACAGCGCCACGAGCCGCACGGTGCGGCCGTCGGGGGCGTCGAGCGCGGCATCGACTTCTGTGAAATCGAGAGACACGACCGACGGGTGCGCTCCCGCGGCGAACGCGGCGTTCCGCAGGTCGAGCGCCGAGAGGCCGCCGGGCACGGAGGCCGGGCATCCCGGGGCGACGGCGCGGTCGCACGCGTCGACGTCGAGGTCGACGTGCACGCGGGTCGCCCCGAGGTCGTCGAGGGTCGAGGTCATCACGTCGGCGAGCGAGAGGCCGACGAGCGCCCGACGCGGCACGACGGTGATGCCTGCCTCGACCGCACGCGCAGCGTAGGCGGCGGAGTTGGCGAGCGGCTCGATGCCGAGCTGGGCCATCCGCGACCCGGGGATGCCCGCCTCGAGCAGTTCCCGCACGGGCGACCCGTTCGACGACCCGTCCCGCAGGTCGTAGTGGGCGTCGACCGTCACGAGCCCGTCGGCAGCACGCCCGAGCGCCACCGGCACCGTCGCCGCGTTGTCGCCGCCGAGGGCGATCACGAGCGAGGCGTCGAGCGCGGCGATCGCAGCTGCCGCCTCCGACACGGAAGCGTCCGGGTCCACGAGGTCTCCGGCATCCGCGATCACGAGCGACGACGACAGCGAGTACCGACGCAGCGCCTCCCGCACGGCCGCCGGCGTCGTGTGCGTCGACCCCGGGGTGATGGACCGCGACCACGCCGGCACCCCGACGAGCACGACATCCGCATGCCCTGACGGCGCGGGCCACCCCCCGGCCCGTGGCCACAGCGGGTCCTCGAAGAGAGCGGCCATCACTCCGCCATCGGGATGCGCACGCCCAGCCGTTCCGCAGTGTCGACGGCCTCGGAGTACCCCGCATCCACGTGTCGGATGACACCCATCCCCGGATCGTTGCGCAACACGCGCGCGATCTTCTCCCCGGCGAGCGCCGTGCCGTCGGCGACCGTCACCTGGCCCGCGTGAATGGAGCGTCCGATGCCGACACCTCCTCCGTGGTGGATCGACACCCAGGATGCCCCCGACGCGGTGTTGACGAGCGCGTTGAGCAGCGGCCAGTCGGCGATCGCGTCCGACCCGTCGAGCATCGCCTCCGTCTCGCGGTAGGGCGAGGCGACCGAACCGGCGTCGAGGTGGTCGCGGCCGATCGCGAGCGGGGCGCTGAGCTCGCCCGACGCGACCATGTCGTTGAAGCGCAGGCCGGCGACATCCCGTTCGCCGTAGCCGAGCCAGCAGATGCGCGCGGGCAGCCCCTGGAAGTGCACCCGCTCCCCGGCGAGCTTGATCCAGCGCGCGAGCGACTCGTTCTCGGGGAACAGCTCGAGGATCGCCCGGTCGGTCGCCGCGATGTCGGCGGGGTCGCCCGAGAGCGCCGCCCAGCGGAACGGCCCCTTGCCCTCGGCGAACAGCGGGCGGATGTACGCGGGCACGAAGCCCGGGAAGGCGAAGGCGTCCGCGTACCCGGCGGTGAGCGCCTCGGTGCGGAGGTTGTTGCCGTAGTCGAAGACCTCGGCCCCCGCCTTCTGGAAGCCGACCATCGCCTCGACGTGTCGCGCCATCGAGTTGCGCGCCGCCTCGATGAAACCCTGAGGATCGCGGGTGCGCGCCGAGGACCACTCGTCGACCGAGTACTCGAGCGGCAGGTAGGCGAGCGGGTCGTGGGCGCTCGTCTGGTCGGTGACGATGTCGATCTCGGCCCCCATCGCCAGCAACGCGGGGAACACCGCCGCGGCGTTGCCCAAGACACCGATCGACAGGGGGCGGCGGGCATCCCGGGCCTCGTACGCCAGCGACAGAGCCTCATCGACCGACGACGCGAGCACGTCGAGGTAGCGGTGCTCGAGCCGCCGCGCGATACGCGAGGGGTCGACATCCACGACGATCGCGACACCGTCGTTCATGGTGACCGCCAGGGGCTGCGCGCCGCCCATCCCGCCGAGTCCGGCCGTCAGGGTGATCGTGCCCGCCAACGACCCGCCGAACCGCTTGGCCGCCACCGCGGCGAACGTCTCATAGGTGCCCTGCAGGATGCCCTGCGTGCCGATGTAGATCCACGAGCCGGCCGTCATCTGGCCGTACATCGTGAGCCCGAGCGCCTCGAGCCGGCGGAACTCGTCCCAGTTGGCCCAGTCGCCCACGAGGTTCGAGTTGGCGAGCAGCACGCGCGGCGCCCACTCGTGCGTCTGCAGCACGCCGACCGGCTTGCCCGACTGCACGAGCAGCGTCTCGTCGCCCTTGAGCGTGGTGAGCGTGCGGGTGATCGCGTCGAAGCTCGCCCAGTCGCGCACGGCCTTGCCGGTGCCGCCGTAGACGACGAGCTCGTCGGGATGCTCCGCCACCTCGGGGTCGAGATTGTTCTGCAGCATCCGCAGCGCCGCCTCCTGCGGCCAGCCGAGGGTGTTGAGCTGCGTGCCGCGGTGGGCGCGCACGGGACGGGGGCCGTTCATGCGATCTCCTTCACGAGAGCGTCGAGGTCGGGGCCCTGCACAAGGTCGACGGCGGCGTCGATCTCGGGGGCGAGGTAGCGGTCGGGTCCGGCGCCGGGCACCGTGCGGCGGAGGAGTTCGATGACCCGGGCGCTCACGGGCGACGAGCCCTCACCGCGCATCTCGATGCCGCGGGCGGCGGCGATGAGCTCGACGGCGAGCACCCGCCCCAACCCGTCGAGGCTGCGCCGCAGCTTGCGCGCCGCCGACCAGCCCATCGACACGTGGTCTTCCTGCATGGCGCTCGTCGGGATCGAGTCGACGGATGCCGGAACGGCCAGGCGCTTGAGCTCGCTCACGATCCCCGCGGCGGTGTACTGCGCGATCATGAGGCCCGAGTCGACGCCCGGGTCGTCGGCGAGGAACGGCGGCAGCCCGCCGTTGCGGGTCTTGTCGAGGAACCGATCCGTGCGCCGCTCGCTCATGCTCGCGACATCCGCCGCCGCGATCGCGAGGAAGTCGAGCACGTAGCCGACGGGGGCGCCGTGGAAATTGCCGTTCGACTCGAGCCGCCCGTCGAGCGTCACCACCGGGTTGTCGATCGCGCTCGCGAGCTCGCGGTCGGCGACGAGGGCCGCGTGCGACAGGGTGTCCCGAGCGGCGCCGTGCACCTGCGGGGCGCACCGCAGCGAGTAGGCATCCTGCACCCGCGTGAAGCCGTTCGTGGTGTGGGCGGCGATGACGGGGCTGCCCGCGAGCACGGCGCGCATCGTCGCGGCCGACTGCTGCTGGCCGGGATGCGGGCGGAGGGCATGCAGGTCTTCGACGAACACCCGGTCGGTGCCGGCGAGGCCCTCGATGCTCATCGCGGCGATGACATCCGCGATTCTCAGCAGGGCGTCGAGGTCGACGATCGCGAGCGACAGCATGCCGAGCATCCCGTCGGTGCCGTTGATGAGGGCGAGGCCCTCCTTCTCGGCGAGAACCACCGGTTCCAGCCCCGCGGCGTCGAGGGCATCGGATGCCTTCTGCCGGCTGCCGTCGCGGGTGGTGACGTAGCCCTCGCCCATCGCGGCGAGCGCGAGGTGGGCGAGCGGGGCGAGGTCGCCCGAGCAGCCGAGGCTGCCGAACTCCCGCACCTCGGGAGTGATGCCGGCGTTGAGCATCCCGGCGTACAGCTCGGCGACCTCGGGGCGCACCCCGGTGCGTCCGGTGGCGAGGGTCGAGAGCCGCAGCAGCATCGTCGCCCGCACGACCTCGCGCTCCACGAGCGGACCCGTGCCGGCGGCGTGACTCCGCACGAGCGACCGCTGCAGCTGCTGCCGACGCTCGAGCGGGATGTGCGTCGTCGCGAGCGCGCCGAACCCCGTCGAGACGCCGTAGTGCGGCACCGGGTCGGCAGCCAGGTCGTCGATGATCTTGCGCGAGTCGGCGATCGCCGCCCGAGCGTCGATGCCCAACTCGACCCGCACGTCGTGGCGGGCGACCGCGACGACGTCGTCGATCGACACGGCTCCGACACCCACGACGACACTCATGCCGCCATGCTGCTCCCGCGTCGTACGGGGATCGAGAGGATGTCGGCATCCCCTGTCTCGTATGCGAGACCTCGCGGGTTGAGTGCCGCGCGCAGCGCGGTGTATCGAAACCCACCATTCGGGCTACTCGGGGTGGGTTTCGATACACCCGCCTTCGGCGGGCACTCAACCCGCGGGGTGGGTGGGGTTTCGATACACCCGCCTTCGGCGGGCACTC
>NZ_JBMRCP010000055.1:0-5247 GCF_057350545.1 Pseudolysinimonas sp.
CATCCGCATGCCCTTGAAGACACGCGACGGGGTCGACGAGGCGCCGATCGAGCCGGGCTTGCGGTGGTTGCGGTGCGCACCGTGGCTCGCGCTGACGCCCTTGAAGTTGTGGCGCTTCATGACACCGGCGAAGCCCTTGCCCTTGCTCGTGCCGGCGACGTCGACGAGCTGGCCGGCCTCGAAGATGTCGACCGCGAGCTCCTGGCCGAGCGTGTACTCGGCGGCGTCGGCGGGGCGCACCTCGGTGAGGTGACGGCGGGGCGTGACGCCCGCGGCCTCGAAGTGGCCGGCGGCGGGCTTGTTCACCTTGCGCGGGTCGATCGCGCCGTACGCGATCTGCACGGCGGCGTAGCCGTCCTTCTCGACCGAGCGCACCTGGGTGACGACGTTCGGCGAGATCTGGACGACGGTGACGGGCACGAGCTTGTTGTTCTCGTCCCAGACCTGGGTCATGCCGAGCTTGGTGCCGAGCAGACCCTTGGTCGTCGTGGTTGCAGACATGGGTGTTCCTTCTGGGCGTCCTGGAGCGGCCGGAGCCGGCTCAGGCCTTGATCTCGAGGTTGACGTCCGCCGGCAGGTCGAGTCGCATGAGCGAGTCGACGACCTTCGGGGTCGGGTCGATGATGTCGATGAGGCGCTTGTGGGTGCGCTTCTCGAAGTGCTCGCGGGAGTCCTTGTACTTGTGAGGAGAGCGGATCACCACCACGATGTTCTTCTCCGTGGGGAGCGGCACGGGGCCGACGACGGTGGCGCCTGCGCGCTGCACCGCATCGACGATCTTGCGCGCCGAGGCGTCGAGACCGGCGTGGTCGTAGGACTTCAGCCGGATGCGGATCTTCTGGGCCGCCATGCGTATCTCTTCTCTCCTGTGTACATGCGGCATCCTTCGGATCCCGCACCCGCGAACTTCCGTTCGCGCACCGCTGTTCTTCTGTCAATCCGGTCCTGATTCCGCACGCGAGCGCACGGAGGAAGGATTCGAGTTGAAGCTTTGTAGTGTTCTGCCGCTCGCGGCCCAGTCTTGAGACTGTGCACTGCCAGAGCGGTGACCCTTGCCACGCTTACGCGCGCCGGGATGTTGAACCACATGAGTTTGCCACACTCCGGGATGTCCTGCAACCCGGGCGTGTCGCGCCTGTTTGCTGGGGTTCGCGTCGCGGCGTCGGTGCCGAGTGCATCGATTTGCGTCGAGCGTCCGGTTCTGCGCACGTGCGCTCGACGCAAATGGCTGCGCTCGAGAGCGTGTCAGTGCCTCGGGGGCACCCCGGCTCGCTTCAGCCGCTGCGCGAGCACGTGGCCACCGAGTGCGTGATCCCATCCCCACCGCGCGAAGCCCCGCACGACGGAACGCAGGTCGTCTTCACGATCCTTCTCGTCCCAGAGTCGCGCCTCGGGCTCAGGCCCGACGACATCCGGACCGTACTTGTTCCGCCCGTCGGCCTCACCGATCACATCCTCTTCCTCGAAGAAGAAGTCGACTCGGTAGCGGCGACCGTCGATCACGAACTCGACCTGCTGACGCGGCGTCGGGAAGCCCAGCACGTGACATTGTCCGAGGCTCAGCGACTCGATGGGCGTCTCTGCGAGACCCGTGGCCACCGCGAAGGCGGCGTCCACCCGCCGTACTCCCCGGAACGGTCGGGCGCGCTCGATCGCCGCCTCGACGGTCTCCCTCGAGATCCCGAAGGCGGGGCCGAGCACCCGATCGAGGGCGACCACGCCGGCGAGGAATCCCCGCGTCGCCGCGATGTCGAGAGCCGTCCGCAGCGGGCTCGTCGCGAGCGCGTCTCCGACCGTCGTGACCTCGTCGTCGGCGAGGTCGACCACGTGCGTCGCGACTCCGACCAGTGCGGACCGACGATGCCCGACATCGTCGACGATGTGAGGACGCGTCGACCATCCGCCGAGGACGGGGATGCCGTGCAGCGCAGCCGCGGACTCGCCGCAGAACAGCAGCTTCCGTCGCGACGTCTCGGCCACCGCCGCCATCGCCACAAGGTGCCGGTCGCGCGGGCGGAGCTCACGCCACTCGGCAGCCGTCAGATAGGCGCCCGGACGCACGCGGACGAAGTGTCCCGATCGAGCACCTCGCTCGATCGGGCGACTCGACTCGCCGACGTCGCGCAGGCGTGCCGAGAGGATGAGGGACGGGAGCGTGTCGAGCATCCACCGATGCTCTCCACCGAGTCACGTCGAAACCCCGTCGAAGCTGGAGCCCGTGGGATGTCGCGCTCGTCCCCGCGATGTGAGAGAGTGCCGAGTTCATCGATCTGCGTCGAGCGCACTCGCGTGAAACCGTGAACTCGACGCACATCGAGGCACCCGAGAACGAGGCCGAGGGTCAGGGCTCGAACTCGGTGGCGCGGGGCTTGAAGATCGCGAAGTGGGTGAGGGCGAGGGCGACGACTCCGCCGATGAAGAGCTCCCCGGCGGCGAGGATGGTGCCGAGCACGGGAAGCCCGGTGTAGCCGCCGAAGACGGCCCCGAAGAATGCTCCGACGGCGAGAGTCGCGAGCGTTCCGATGAGGATCGCGACGACGAGGGCGCCGGTGTTGATCCAGAACAGCGAGCCCGCGCCACGGCGACGACCGGCGACGTTGATGAAGAGCAGAAAGAGAAGGAAGAGCCCCGCCGAGACCGCGCCGCCTTGGAAGAGCGCCCGCCACGCGTCGCCGAACGCCGCCAGCAGGATGTCGCCCCCGTTGAGGATCGACTGCACGACCACCGACAACAGGTAGGCGATCGCGAGGGTGAGCAGGAAGGCGCTCAGTGCCTTGCCGAGTGCGCGCATTCCCGCTCCCCCTCGCTCTCGGAACTCAGGACGCCGCCGGGGGCGTCGCGCCCTCGTCGTCGGTCGCGTCGGCGATCTTGGAGGCGAGGTCGTGCACGCCGTCCTTGGCCCTCTCCGCCACGTCGCCCGCGAACTCCTTGGTGTTCTCCACGGCGTCGCCGACGAACTCCTTGGTGTTGTCCACGGCGTCCCCGGCGAAGTCCTTGGCCTTGTCCACGATGTCGTCGATGCCCATGGGGTCCTCCCGCTACCGCGAGTCCGTCTCGCGCGTCTCCACACATCATGGCGTGCCGCGGGGGTGCGCGGGTGAAACTTCCGACGGTCACGACCGTCAGGCGTCGGAGAGCAGCTCCCTCAGCCCGGATTCGGCCGAGCGGAGCCGGGTCGCGTCGAGCGTCTCGCCCTTCTCATACCTGTCGATCACACGCGGATCGACGTAGCTCGACCGCGCGACGGCGGGGGTGTTCCCCAACGCGTCGGCGGCGAGCCGCACCGCCTGCACGATGGCGCGCTTGCGTGCGGTTGCCGTCTCCCCCGGCCCGGATCGCGCGAGCGACACCGCCGCCGTGACGGTGCCGTGCAGCGTGCGGAAGTCTTTCGCGGTGAAGTCGCCGCCCGTGCGTTCCCTCATGTCGTCGTTGATGTCCTCCGCGCTGAGGGGCCGCCACCCCTTCACGTCGTCGTGCCAGGCGAGCAACCGCGCCCGGCCGCCGCGTCGCTTGAGCCGGGCGACGAGGCCGGCGAGGTCGGCATCCGCGATCTCCGACTCCCACGGCTGCCCGCTCTTCCCCGGAAACGCCAGCACGACGCGCGACCCGTCGACCACCCGCGCGTGCGCCCCGAGCAGCGTCGACAGCCCGTAGCTGCCGTGCGCGTCGGCGTAGCGCTCCGACCCGACGCGCAGCATCCCGGTGTCGAGCATGCGGAACGCCGCGGCGAGCACGCGCTCTCGCGACAGGTCGTCGCGGCGCAGGTCGCGCGTCACCCCGCGCCGCGCCGCGGGCAGCACGGCGGCGAGCTCGAGCATCCGGTCGAACTTCGCGCGATCCTTCTGCCGACGCCAGGCCTCGTGGTAGCGATACTGTCGGCGGCCGGCGTCGTCGATGCCGGTCGCCTGGATGTGACCGTTCGGCCACGGGCAGATCCAGACGTCCTTCCACGCGGGCGGGAGCACGAGCGCCGTCGCGCGCTCACGCGTCGCCGCGTCGACCGCTCGACCGGCCTCGTCGACGAAGGCGAAGCCCTTCCCACGACGCACCCGATGGATGCCCGGCCCCGCGACGTCGCTGCGGCGGAGGCGGGGCATGCGCCCACGCTACGTCGCCGTCACCGACGGGGTGCGGGGCTTGACGGGGACCCCGAACGCGATCCTCAGGACGGGATGAGCGATCAAGGCGGCGAGCAGCACGAGGAGGGCGGCGGGGAGGACGAGCACGACGACGAGCACGCTGTAACCGCCGAGCGAGCTCGCGATCGCGCCGGTGACCACGAAGCCCGCGACGGTCGCGCCACCGAGCGCGGCGAGCGTCGCGGCGAGTCCGGGGAAGCGGCGCTGGAGGATCACGATCGTCACGAGCAGGATGAACCACGCGATGACGAGAGGCGCCGCCCCGACGAGCGAGATCGCGAGCCCGTTGTGGAACGCCATCCGGTCGTACTGCCGCGGGTCGAGCACTTTGACGAGCACGAAGCCGGCGGCGAAGGGCACCCAACCCGTGCCCGCGACGAGGAATACGACGCCGACGAGGCCCCGGATCATGCGCTCACCTAGCGGCGGACGCCCGACGGCTCGCGCGGCTCGGACAGGAGCCGGGCGAGCACGGGCACGACGATGCCGGCGGCGACCACGACCGCGAGCGAGCCCTCGACGGCGATCGCGACGAACGACGCGAGCCGCCCCTCCTGCACGAACCCGATGAGGGCGACGACGAGCACGTTGATCGCGGCGCCTGCGAGCACCCCGGCGAGGACGGCCACGCCGCTCGGCCGCCGACCGCGGACGATCGCGGAGATCACGAGGAACGGCACCCACGCGTAGAACACGACGTCGGCGAAGAAGAAGAGCGTGCGGGCGGCGACCGGGAAGCCCGCGGCGAGCGACCCCGCGAGGATCGACTCGCCGACCGCGAGGAGCACGAGAGCGAGCGTGACGGTCGCGAGCACGAGCGTCACGAGGTAGGTCGCCCGTCCCGTCCGTCGCACGCGTCGAGCGTACGCCGGAGTCGTCGGAACGACGACGGGGCCGGACCCGAAGGCCCGACCCCGTCGCAGTGGTCTCGACAGGCGCTGACGCGCTACTCGACCACCGAGGTTGTTACTTGTTGATCTTCGTGACCTTGCCGGCGCCCACGGTGCGGCCACCCTCACGGATGGCGAAGCCGAGGCCCTCCTCCATGGCGATCGGCTGGATGAGCTCGACCGTCATGTCGGTGGTGTCGCCGGGCATGACCATCTCG
>NZ_JBMRCP010000056.1:0-53440 GCF_057350545.1 Pseudolysinimonas sp.
CAGGTAGCCGAGCACCTTCTCCTCGAACTCCTCGCGCAGCGCGTCGTCGGAGGTCTGCGACGCGATCGTGTTCTTCGCCGCCGTCCACGGCGCGGCGGCGGTGTTGACGAGGATGTCCACGCCGCCCATCGCGGCGACCGCCTCGGCCACCCCGGTCTGCACCGACGCGTCGTCGCGCGAGTCGATCGCGACGCCGTGTACATCTCCCCCGGTCTCCGCGGCGAGCGCCGCGGCGATCTCGGCGACGTCGTGCCGTGCGGCGACCGTGACGACCGCGCCCTCCCGCACGAGTGCGACCGCGGCCGCGCGGCCGATCCCCTTCGTTCCGCCGAGGACGAGTGCGCGCTTACCGGTGAGCTGGAGGTCCATCCCTCCACGCTACCCACGCGGCCCTACAGTGTGATCCGTGAGCGAAGACGCCCTCCCCGAACGTGTCCGTGCCGTCGTGGTGGGCGCCGGCCCCGGCGGTCTCGCCGCGGCCGCCGAGCTGCAGCGCGCGGGAGTCGAGACGCTCGTGCTCGACAAGGCCGATCGCGTCGGTTCGAGCTGGGTGACGCACTACGACCGCCTGCATCTGCACACCTCCCGCGGACTCTCGCACCTGCCGGGCTACCCGATCCCGCGTCGCTTCGGCCGCTGGGTGGCGCGCGACGACGTGCTGCGTTACCTGTCCGACTACGCGGCCCACCACGAACTCGACGTGCGGCTCGGGGTGACGGCCACGGCGGTCGAGCGCGGTCTCGACGGATGGAGCGTCGCCTGGACGCGCGGGGCCGAGAAGGGCCGGCTCAGTGCCGACGTGGTGGTCATCGCGACGGGCTACAACCACACCGCGAAGCTGCCCGACTGGCCGGGGCTCACTGAATACACGGGCACGGTCGTGCACTCGAGCGCGTATCGCAACCCGTCCGCTCTCGGCGCGCGCGACGTGCTCGTCGTCGGACCGGGCAACAGCGGGGGCGAGATCGCCGCCGACCTCGCAGAGGCAGGCGTCGCGGTGACGCTCGCGATGCGCACCCCGCCGAATATCGTGCTGCGCTCCGTCGCCGGCATCCCGACGACCCGTCTCGTCGTCTCGATGTCACCGCTTCCGGAGAAAGTGCAGGATGCGCTCGCCCGGTTCCTGCAGCGCCTCGTCGTCGGCGACCTGCGCCGCTACGGCATCCCGAAGGCGCCCCGAGGGATCGTGAGCCAGCAACGCCTCGACGACGTCACGCCGACGATCGACGTCGGTCTGCTCGCTGCGCTGCGGGCAGGCAAGGTGCGAGTCGTACCCGCCGTCGCCTCGCTCACGCGCGACGCCGTCGTGCTCGCCGACGGCTCGGAATTGCGGCCGGATGCCGTGGTCGTCGCGACCGGCTTCCAGCGGGGACTCGAGGGCCTCGTCGGCGACCTCGGGGTGCTCGCCCGCTCGGAACGTCCGCTCATCAATGCCGACGCGCAGCTCGCCGCGCATCCGGGACTCTTCTTCCTCGGCTACTCGAATCCGATCACCGGCAACCTCCGCCAGCTCGGCATCGACGCCCGCAAGATCGCGAAGAAGGTCGCGCGCCTCCCCTCGTTGGTCGAGTAGCGCCGCAGGCGCGTGTCGAGACCCGCGGGGAGGTGACCTCGGCCGTCAGTGCAGTTCGGGGTACCGCGCCGCGCTGAGAACCGACGGCGGCCACCCCCAGCGCTCCTCGAGGAGCGCGACATCCACGTCACCGCCCCAGCCGCGCGCGTCGATGCGGCGCTCCCATTCGACGCACACGTCGACATCCTCGCGTGTCACCGCGTAGGAGTCCCCCGACGCGCCCGACACCGCGATGAGCAGTACGCCGTTCCGGTGAACGGCGGTGTAGACGGTGCCCGACCCGAGCGGCGCCGACAGCTGGACGCCGTCCGGCGTGCCGCCGAGATCCAGGATGCGGGAGCGTGCCTCCGCGTCGTCGCCGCACCGCATCGCCAGTACGAAGCGGTCACCCTCGGCCTCCTTCGGACGGGGGATCACCCCCGTGAAGTACCTGAGGGCGTGGTGGAACTCCCGCCACTCCTCGGCCGGATGCGACCGCGCCCAGTGTTCGTCGCGAGGTGCCGACTCCATCCCCTCATCCTCCGGCATCCCGCGGATCGATCCCGAGACGGACGACGATCGGGCTTCCGGCGGACGCGGCGGTGAGCCCGGGCCGCGAGAGTCGAAGCATGTCACGATTCGACTCCGCCACCTCCGCCGCCGTCGCGTTCGGCGCCGGCATCCTGCTCCTCGGCTCGCTCGCCGGCTGCTCCGCGATCAGCGACGTGCTGAGCAAGCAGCACCGCGAGCAGTTCGCCACCTACGACCAGGCAGCCGAGGGCTGGGTGGGGGTCGGCATCCCGCACTGGATTCCGACCGACGCCACCGACCTGCGCAACCTCGCCACGGGCGACGAGACCGTCGCGGTCGTGCGGGTCGTCACCGACTCGCCGCTGCCGGACGACTGCGCGACGGTCGAGAGACGGGGCATCCCGACGCTCGCGGCCGACTGGGCCGACCTGAATTGGTCGCCCGACGGCTTCCCCGACGAGGTCCAGGGCTGCGGCGACTACGAGGTCGTGCCGACCGACGACGGTTGGCTCGGCTGGTTCAACGCGACCGAGCCGGGGCAGACGCCGGGCTGATCCCGGGGCGTTGCGCCGCGCCGATATAGTGTCGCCCAGCTAACACTCAGGAGGGGTGGCACCACATGGCAGAGCGCAGCAGCCGCAGCGGCAAGAAGGTCGTCAAGGTCGAGGTCGAGGGCCCGACGGCGGAGGAGCAGAAGGCCTCCAAAGCAGAGGTGAAGGCCGAAGCCGACCGTCGCGTGCGCGAGGGCGAGGGCTGGCAGGCCTCCGCCGAGGCGAAGAAGGGCGCGTCGACGAAGCGCGTCATCGCCGTCATCCTGTGGGCCGTCGCGATCATTCTCGAGGGCGTCGGCGTCTGGTACGTGCTCACGCAGCTCGACGACGGTCAGCCCAGCTGGTTCCTGTGGGCGGCGATCGGCCTGCTCGTCGTGCTCGGCATCCTGACGATCATCGGCTCTCAGCTCTGGAAGGCCGCCAACCAGGCCGACCCGGCCTCCCGCCAGGAGCCGGTGAAGTTCTTCGTACAGAACCAGCTCGGCGCGATCATCCCGATCATCGCGTTCGTGCCGTTCATCCTCGTGCTCGTGCTGAGCAAGAACGTCGACGGCAAGACGAAGGGCATCGCGGGTGCCGTGGGCGGCGTCGTGCTCATCGCGGCCGTGCTGCTCGGCATCGAGTACAACCCCAACTCGCTGGAGTCCGAGACCGAGGGCGACATCGAGCAGGAGCAGGAGGTCGAGGCCGCCAACGAGGGCCAGGTCGACGAGTACACCGCGATCGTGCAGCAGATCACGGGCGCGAACGACGTCTACTGGACGCCCCAGGGCAACGTCTACCACCTCTGCGACAGCGTCGACGAGTTGCAGCTCGAGTCGCAGGACGAGGAGAACAACATCATCAAGAGCGGCACCGTCGAGACGGCGCATGCCGACGGCAAGGTCGGTCTGACCAAGGAGGTCACCGAGGAGATCGAGGCGTGCGGCTTCGAGCTTCCGGCCGACATCGACACGATCGAGACCGAGGTCGACAACCTCCGCGACGACCCGAACTACGGCACCACCAACTGATCCACGTCGTTCCACGATCGGCGCTCGTCTCCCCCGGGAGGCGGGCGCCGATCCCGTTGCCGGATCGATCGCTGCGTACTGAGTGCGAAGGTCCCCCCGAACCTCCGCACTCAGTACGAGCAGCCCCCCGGCCGACATACCCCCTGAGACAGGTATAGGCGCTGGGCGCGCTCCCCGAGCAGGACGTTGGTCCCGTGACGGAGAATGAGGGGAGGACGCGACACCGCCGTCGCGCGCCGGAGAGGAACACCGCCATGGATGTCTGGATCGAGGTGTTCGGCTGGATCGGCTCCGGGCTGCTGATCGTGTCGCTGCTGCAGGGGAAGATGCTGCGGCTGCGCGTCATCAACTCCATCGCGTCGGCGATGCTCGTCTTCTACAACGTGCTCGTCGAGACGTGGCCGATGGTCGCGATGAACGCCGCCGTCATCCTCATCAACGCGTGGCACATCTGGAAGATCACGCGCGAGCGGAAGGCAGCGCTGGCAGCTGACTCCCCGACCGACGCCGGCGAGGATCAGCGCTCGTTGCCCCGGCGGTAGTTGCCGGTGGCTCGGGCGAGCAGCTCCTGATCCTGCGCCGGATCGGCACCGAGCATCCCGATCAGCCGCTCGGCGCGTGAGCCGGCGATCGTCACGATCTGGCGCCCACCGCGGGACACGAGGATGCGCCCATCCTTCGTGATCCGGTAGTCGAAGGGGTCGTCGTCGAGGCCCATGCCCTCATCCTCCCCCGTCATACCCTCGGGGGATGGAGTACGTCGACCACGAGCCGGGCACCTGGTTCCTCGTCGAGGAGGAGGGCGTCCTCTACCTCGACGCCCGCTACAGCTACAGCGCGCTCATCGACGACTCGGCCCTCATCCGCCTGAGCGACACCGAGGTCGCCGCGTATCGGGCGGGTGGGCGGGACGCGCTCTCGGAGCTCGCTCGCGGCATCCACCACAGTGCGCCCTACCGCCCGGAGTCGGAGTATTTTGCGCGGGACCTGTACCGAGGGCCCGATGGGCAGGCGCATCGGGATGCCGTCTCCGCGGCGATCGCCGACCACACGTGGGCCGCCGAGCAGCGGCGACGGTCGGGCCCGGAGTAGAGCGCCCCCGCCGCCAGAGGAAGAATCCGCGGCTCAGCCCCGCAAGTCGTCGGCGACGCGGCGCACCGCAGCCGCGGACCGCTCGAACGCCTCGCGCTCGACCGGGTCGAAGTCGAGGCCGTCGACCGGCACTGCGCCCTCGGAGCTGACGACAGACGGCACGGACAGGGCGACCCCGCTCACCCCGTACGCGCCGTCGAGCACCGTCGAGACCGGCAGCACGGCCCGCTCGTCACGCAGGATCGCCTCGACGATGCGCGCGCTCGACAGCCCGATCGCATAGTTCGTCGCGCCCTTGCCCTTGATGACCGTGTACGCGGCGTTGCGCACGTCGTCCGCGATCGCATCCAGCTCGGCGACCGTCATCCGCGGGCGTCCGTCGACCTCCCAGTCGAGGATCGGCACCGTGCCGATCGTCGCGCGCGACCAGAGCGGGAACTCCGAGTCGCCGTGCTCGCCCACGATGTAGGCGTGCACGCTCGACGGCGACACCCCCGCCCGCTGCGCGAGCTTCCACCGCAATCGGGAGGTGTCGAGCACGGTGCCCGACGCGAAGACGCGCTTCGCCGGCAGGCCCGACGCCTGCTGCGCGAGGACGGTGAGCACATCGCACGGGTTGGTCACGATGACGTAGACAGCGTCGGGCGCGACCTCGAGCAGCTTCGGCATGAGCGAGCCGAGGATGCGCGCGTTCGTCGCCGCGAGATCGAGCCGCGACTGCCCGGGGTCCTGCTTGGCCCCCGCCGTCACGACGACGACGTGCGACCCCGCCGCGACGGAGATGTCGGAACCCCCGGAGACCTCGCTCGACCCGGTGAACTGGGTGCCGTGCGCGAGGTCGAGCACCTCCGCGTCGACCTTCTCGGTCGCGATGTCATAGAGCGCGACGTGCCGCGCCGAACCGCGGATGAGCGCCGCGTAAGCGACCGACGTGCCGACACTGCCCGCGCCGACGACGGTGAGTTTGGAGTTCTCGATCACACCCATGGGTCCATGCTGCCCGTGCGGCGGCCGAGGCAGCCAGGGCCTAAGGTCTCAGCGCGGTCCCCGAGTCCTACACGTTGAAGCGGAACTCGACGACGTCGCCGTCCTGCATGACGTAGTCCTTACCCTCGATGCGCGCCTTGCCCTTCGCGCGGGCTTCGGCGATGGACCCGGTCGCGACGAGGTCGTCGAACGAGACGATCTCGGCCTTGATGAAGCCCTTCTCGAAGTCGGTGTGGATGACGCCCGCCGCCTGCGGGGCCTTCCAGCCCTTGCCGATGGTCCAGGCGCGCGACTCCTTGGGGCCGGCGGTGAGGTAGGTCTGCAGTCCGAGGGTGTCGAAGCCGATGCGGGCGAGCTGGTCGAGTCCCGACTCCGTTTGCCCGGTCGACTCGAGCAGCTCGGCGGCGTCTTCGGGCGAGAGGTCGATGAGCTCCGACTCGACCTTCGCGTCGAGGAAGACGGCGTTGGCGGGGGCGACGAGAGCTGACAAGGCATCCCTCTTCTCCGGCGACGTCAGCACCGACTCGTCGACATTGAAGACGTAGATGATGGGCTTCGCGGTGAGCAGCCCGAGCTCGCGCAGCAGCGGCACGTCGACACCGGTCGCGCGCGACAGCGGCGTGCCGGCCTCGAGCGCCTTCTGGGCGGCGAGCGCGGCATCCAGAACGGCGGGGTCGAGCTTCTTGCCCCGCACCTCCTTCTCGAAGCGGGCGACCGCCTTCTCCAGGGTCTGAAGGTCGGCGAGCGCGAGCTCCGCGGTGATGACCTCGAGGTCGTCCTTCGCGTCGACGACGCCGGCGACGTGCACGACATCCGAGTCTTCGAAGCCGCGCACGACCTGCGCGATCGCGTCGGCCTCGCGGATGTTGGCGAGGAACTGGTTGCCCAGACCCTCACCCTCCGACGCGCCCTTCACGATGCCGGCGATGTCGACGAACGAGACCGTGGCAGGGAGGATGCGCTCGCTGCCGAAGATCTCGGCCAGCACCTTGAGGCGCGGGTCGGGCAGGTTCACCATGCCGACATTCGGCTCGATCGTCGCGAACGGGTAGTTCGCCGCGAGCACGTCGTTCTTGGTGAGCGCGTTGAAGAGGGTGCTCTTGCCGACGTTGGGGAGTCCGACGATGCCGATAGTCAATGCCACGGGGTACGAGCCTACCGGCGAGGCATTCCTAGACTGACCGCATGATCCCGGTGCCGCCGTTCGCCGACGTGGCCGAGGCGCGGCTCTTCCTGCGGCAGCTGTCGGCGCATCTCGCGGCCCTCGACCGCGATCGTGTCACGCTGCCGACGTTCATCCTGTTGAGCACGCTCGAGGGCGTCCACAACTCGATCCGACGCACCCACCCCGACCGCGCGGACCTCGCGCCCGTGCACCTCCCCGCGTCGGTGCTGCGGATCGCGCTGCTCAGTCGCTTCCCGGTGCGGTGGACGCCGCAGGGCCTGCACGCGGCCCTCGCGGCGGGCGACGACTGGTCGCGCGCCGAGCCGTCGACCGCAACGGAGTTCCGCGACGGCGACGACCCGATCATCACGGCGACCCGCTCGACGGCGGGGCTCTGGACGGTGACGCACTCCGAGCGCGGCAGCACGCACGTCACCCACGAGGGCCTCGACGATGCCGCCTATGTGCAGAAGCTGCTCGACGACGCGCGCGGGCATCCCTACCCCTACGGATGGAAGACGGACGACCTCGAGGGTCTCGACGAGGTCATGCGCTCGGGTGGCGCGGCGCGCGAGCACTGGGAGTCGGGCGACGGCCGCCTGCCGTACCTCACCAACTGGATCGACCAGCGCGACGACGTGCTCTCGGGGCGCGACCGCGAGAGTTAGCCCGATCCGGCGTGCCCGCCGGGCGGTGTCGGGTGCCCGTGTCAGAGTCGGCATGTGCCGCTCGACTTCACCGCCATCGACTTCGAGACGGCGAACTCGTCGATGGCGAGCGCGTGCTCGGTCGGCCTCGTGAAGGTGCGCGACGGTCAGGTCGTCGATCGCATCGGGTGGTTCATCCGCCCGCCGCAGGGGCACGACCACTTCATCGAGTGGAACACCCGCATCCACGGCATCACCGCCGACATGGTGCTCGACGCGCCGACCTGGATCGAGCAGATGCCCGACCTCGCCGCGTTCGCCGGCGACGACCTCCTCGTCGCACACAACGCGGGCTTCGACATGCGCGTCATCACGACGGCCTGCGCCACCACCGGCATCCCGACGCCGCTCTATTCCTACTTCTGCTCGCTGCAGATCGCGCGCAGCACCTACCAGCTCGACTCCTACAAGCTGCCGTCGGTCGCACTGGCCGCCGGGTTCGCCGACTTCCCGCACCACGACGCCGTGGCGGATGCCGAGGCGTGCGCGGCGATCATCATCCACGCGGCCGACAAGTACGGCGCCATCGACGTGCCCGAGCTCGTCGCCCACGCCGGCGTGCGCATCTCGGCGATCCAGCCACCCGCCGCCGCCCTCGCGGGCTGACCGCGCCGACCCCGCGGGGTTAGCGTGATCGGGTGACGTTCACACCGGCTCCCGCGTTCCGCACGCGCCCCGAGCTGCGCGGCACGTTCGGGATGGCGGCATCCACGCACTGGCTCGCCACCGCCACCGCGCAGGCGGTCCTCGAGCGCGACGGCAACGCCTTCGACGCGGCGGTCGCCGCCGCGTTCACCCTGCACGTCGTCGAGCCCCACCTCAACGGCCCGGGTGGCGACCTCGTCGCCCTCGTGCACGCCGCCGGCGAGCCCGCGCCCCGAGTGATCGCCGGGCAGGGACCGGCTCCCGCGGGCGCGACGATCGAGCACCACCGGGCGGCCGGCTTCTCCGAGATGCCCGGTGCGGGGCTGCTCGCCGCCGCGATCCCCGGTGCCGTACCGGCGTGGTTGCAGCTGCTCGAGGAGCGCGGCACGTGGGAGCTCGCCGACATCTTCGCGTTCGCCCTCGGCTACGCGCGCGACGGGCATCCGATCCTCGCCGCCACCGTCGCCACGATCGCCCGCGTGCGCGAACTGTTCGAACGGCACTGGACCGACTCGGCGCAGCAGTGGCTGCCCGAAGGACGCCTCCCCGAGCCCGGGCAGCTCGTGCGCAACGAAGCCTGGGCACGCACGCTCGAGCGGCTGCTCGCCGCCGGGGCCGGAGCGACGACCCGTGAGTCCCGCATCCGCGCCGCCCGCGATGCCTGGTCGCGCGGATTCGTCGCGGCCGCGATCGAGGATGCCGTGCGCACCCCGTCGCGGCACTCCTCGGGCATCGAGGCACCGGGCGTGATCACCGCCGCCGACCTCGCGGGGTGGGGTCCTGGGGTGGAAGAACCCGTCGTGCTGGCGTTCCGCGGCGTCGAGATCGCGAAGGCGGGAGCCTGGAGCTCGGGACCGACGCTGCTCGCGGCCCTCGCCATCCTCGACACCCTCCCCGACGAGCGGCTCGACCCGTCGACCGAGCTCGGCGTGCACACCATCGCGGAGGCACTCAAGCTCGCGCTCGCCGACCGCGACGCCTACTTCGGCGACCCGTCGAGGGTTCCTGTCGAGGCGCTGCTCGATCCCGCCTACGCCCGGGAGCGTGCGGCGCTCATCGGCGACACCCCGTCGGCGGAGTTCCGCCCCGGCGCCCCGGGCGGCGCGACACCGTGGACTCCCCCGCTGCTCGGGCCGACGGGCGCAGTGCTCGACGGCACGGGCGAGCCGACCGTGCGCCGCGACGGCGCCACCCGCGGCGACACCTGCCACCTCGACGTCATCGACCGGCACGGCAACATCGTCTCGGCGACGCCCTCGGGGGGCTGGCTCCAGTCGTCGCCGTACCTGCCCGAGCTCGGGTTCTGCCTCGGCAGCCGCCTGCAGATGGGGTGGCTCGACCCGACATCCCCGTCTGCGCTCGCCCCGGGGAGGCGGCCGCGCACGACGCTCGCGCCCACCCTCGTGATGCGCGGAGGCCACACCGTCGAGGCGCTCGGCACGCCCGGCGGTGACCAGCAGGACCAGTGGCAGGTGCCCTACCTCCTGCGCCGCATCGTCGGCGGCTACGACCCGCAGGCGGCCATCGACGCGCCGACCTTCCACACGACCTCGCACGTGTCGTCGTTCGAGCCCGCGTGTTCGAGCCCGCCGGGCTCGTCGTCGAAGACCGGCTCGGCGACGCCGTCATCGACGGGCTCGCGGCGCGTGGGCACGACGTGACCCGCGCGGGCGACTGGACGCTGGGCCGCCTCTCCACCGTCGGGGTGGGTGACGACGGCATCCTGTTCGCGGCGGCCAACCCGCGTGGGGCGCAGGGCTACGCCGCGGGTCGTTAGTCGCCCGCCGGCCGGTCGTTAGTCGGTCGAGCCTGCGGGCGGGTGGAGCAGCAGGTCGGCGCGCTCGGCGAGGTACGCCGCGAACGGCACCGCCGCTCCCCCGGGCGTCCACAGCACGCCGAGTCCCTCGTCGAGCGCGACGAGCGGCGGATCGGCGGCGTCGAGGTCGAGCGGCCTCGCGTCGATCACGGCGGTGGCCCCCTCGGGTACCCCGGCCCGCAGCAGCACCGCGCGCAGCTCGTTGCGCTCGAGCGCCGCCGCCGAGCGGTGGTTGGGATGCGTCGGTCGGGTCACGACGAGCACGTCACCCGTCGCGAACACCGTCCCGTCGTCGGCGAGACAGAGGGCACCGAGCCGCCACACCTCGCCGACGGGACGCAGCTTCGTGCGACCGAACGCGCCGCGCAGGGCCGCGACGCGCACCTCGGTCGGCGCCCCGGCATCCCGGAGCTTCTCGACCGTCGCGTCGACGACCTCCTCGGCATCCATCACCCCATCCTCTCGCTTGGCTCCATCTGCGCGCGGATGGACCCACCTGGATGCGGGTCCGACCGCAGTTGGCTGGAGCCAAGCGGGGATGGAACTCGGCGGAGCCCCCGCTCAGTTCGTCGGGAAGCCCAGGTTGATCCCGCCGTGCGAGGGGTCGAGCCAGCGCGACGTGACGGCCTTCTGCCGGGTGAAGAAGTGGATGGCGTCGGGGCCGTAAGCCTTCGTGTCGCCGAAGAGCGAATCCTTCCAGCCGCCGAACGAGAAGTAGCCGACCGGCACGGGGATCGGCACGTTGATGCCGATCATCCCGACCGTCGCCTCGCGCTGGAAGCGTCGGGCCGCCCCGCCGTCGTTCGTGAAGATCGCGGTGCCGTTGCCGTACTGCGAGCCGTTGATGAGCGCGAGACCCTCGTCGTACGACTCGACCCGCACGACCGACAGCACGGGACCGAAGATCTCGTGCGTGTAGACGTCGGAGGTGGTCGGAACGCGATCGATGAGGGTCGGGCCGAGCCAGAAGCCGTCGCTCTCGCCGTCGACCTCGATGCCGCGGCCATCCACGACGAGGTCGGCGCCGTCGGCCGTCGCGACGTCGAGGTAACCCGCGACCTTGTCGCGGTGCTCCTTCGTGATCAGCGGACCCATGTCGCACCCGCGCGTGCCGTCGCCGACCTTCAGCCCCGACATGCGCGACACGATCTTCGGGATGAGGTCGTCCGCGATCGGCTCGACCGCCACGACGACCGAGATCGCCATGCACCGCTCCCCCGCCGAGCCGAAGCCCGCGTTGACGGCGGAGTCGGCGACGAGATCGAGGTCGGCGTCGGGCAGCACGAGCATGTGGTTCTTCGCCCCGCCGAGGGCCTGCACGCGCTTGCCCGCCGCGGTGCCGCGCTCGTAGACGTACTTCGCGATCGGCGTCGAGCCGACGAAGGAGATGGAGGCCACATCCGGGTGGTCGAGGAGACCGTCCACCGCGACCTTGTCGCCGTGCAGCACGTTGAGCACGCCGTCGGGCAGGCCCGCTTCCTTCATGGCCTGCGCCATCCAGATCGCCGCGGACGGGTCTTTCTCACTCGGCTTCAGCACGACGGTGTTGCCGAGAGCGATCGCGATCGGGAAGAACCACATCGGCACCATCGCCGGGAAGTTGAAGGGCGAGATGATGCCGACGACGCCGAGCGCCTGACGCAGCGAGTAGACGTCGACACCGGTCGAGGCGTTCTCGGTGTACTCGCCCTTCGCGAGGTGCGGGATGCCGCAGGCGAACTCGATCACCTCGAGGCCGCGGGCGATCTCGCCGAGAGCATCCGGGGTCACCTTGCCGTGCTCGCTGGTCAGGATGGCGGCGAGCTCCTCCTTGCGCGCGTTGACGATCTCACGGAAGGCGAAGAGCACGCCCTGCCGCTTGTTCCACGACGCATCCGACCACGCGGGGAACGCGGCCTTCGCGGCGGCGACCGCGGCGTCCACATCCTCGGAACTCGCCAGTCGCACCTCCTTCTGCACGACGCCGCGTGCGGGGTCGTAGACGGGAGCGGTGCGGTCGGAGGTGCCGGTGAACGCGGCTCCCGACACCCAGTGGTCGAGCACGGTGGAGGTCATGCACCCAAGCTAACCGCTTGACATTTCCCGAACATTTTCTGGGCTTTCAGAGGGTTGGTCGCGTCGGATGTCGGATGCGGTTGGGACACTCCTGATATGGATGCGACGCTCACCCTCATCATCGGCCTGCTGGTCGGTCTCGCCCTCGGCGGCGTGGTCGGCGGGCTCGTCGTGCGCGCCCGGTCGTCACGGGGCGAAGTGGATGCCTCCCCCGCCGTGCTCGAGGCACGTCACGCCGCCGCGGTGGCCGAGCTGCGCTCGCAGGAGGCCGCGGCTCGGGCCGAGGTGCAGTCGGCGCTCGCCGCCGCCGAAGCGTCGCTCGCCGGGCTGCGCTCGCAGCTCTCCGACGCCCAGGGCCAGTACCGCGACCTCATGGAGCGCTCGCGACTCGAGGCCGCCGAGCGTGCCCAGGGCGAGAAGTCGCAGAGTCAGGTGCTCGAGGCCCTCGCACCCGTCAAGGAGACCCTCTCGACCATGCAGCAGAAGGTGTCGGAGCTCGAGCAGCAGCGTCAGCTCCAGCACGGCGAGCTCACGCAGCAGCTCAAGTCGGCCGCCGAGTCGGAGGAGCGCCTCCGCGCGACCGCCGAGTCGCTCTCGTCGGCGCTCAAGAACAACGCCACCCGCGGCGTGTGGGGCGAGACGCAGCTGCGCGCCGTCGTCGAAGCGGCGGGGATGCTGCAGAACGTCAACTTCGACGTGCAGTCGTCGATCAAGGTCGAGAGCCGCGTCGCGCGTCCCGACATGATCGTGCGCCTGCCGGGCGGCAAGAGCATCGCCGTCGACGCGAAGGTGCCGTTCAACTCCTACCTCGAGGCGTCGGCGATCGCCCCGACCGCGTC
Organism: Pseudolysinimonas sp.; assembly: GCF_057350545.1. Classification (NCBI taxonomy): domain Bacteria; kingdom Bacillati; phylum Actinomycetota; class Actinomycetes; order Micrococcales; family Microbacteriaceae; genus Pseudolysinimonas; species Pseudolysinimonas sp. The sequence goes on from NZ_JBMRCP010000056.1 coordinate 12,954, forward strand.
GGAGGGCGAGCTCATCAAGCGCGAGGCGCTCATCAAGCAGCACGTGAAGGCCGTGCGCGACCACATCACCGCGCTCGGCTCGCGCTCCTACTGGGACGGCCTCGACTCGAGCCCCGAGATGGTGGTCGCCTTCATCCCGAGCGAGTCGCTGCTCTCCGCGGCACTCGAGGCCGACCCGACGATCATGGAGTTCGCGTTCTCGAAGCACGTCGCGCTCGCCTCCCCGGTCACGCTGTTCTCCGTGCTCAAGGCCGTCGCGGTGTCGTGGCGCCACGAGGTCGTCACGCAGGAGGCGCGCGCGCTGTTCGACGTCAGCCGCGAGTTGTATGCCCGCCTCACGACGCTCGCCACGCACGTCGACAAGCTCGGCCGGTCGATCGAGCGCAGCGTCAAGGACTACAACACGTTCGTCGGCTCGCTCGAGCGTCAGGTGCTGCCGTCGGCCCGTCGCCTGAGCCAGCTCGACGAGTCGAAGGTGCTGCCGCCGCTCGCGGAGATCGACGAAGACACCCGACAGGTCACGGCATCCGACCTCACCGAGGTCATCGAGGCCGAGTTCAAGGCGCTCGACGAGACCGGCATCGCGCGACCCGAACTCGACCTCGGATTCGACCTGTCCGAGCCGACCCCGATCAAGAAGCCCAAGTCGGCATAGTCGTGCCTGCCGCTGGGTGAAAACCCGCCGGCTCTCGTGTCGGGCCCCCCGTTATCGTGGGGGCCCGACTGTTTGCGAGGACGAGGATGACCGAGCTTTCCCCGGTGGCGTCGCTGCGTGTGCCGCGCATCCTGTTCGGTGCCGGCGTCCGCTCCCGTCTTGGTGAGGTCATCGCCGAACTCGGCGCGACGCGCCCGCTCCTCGTCACCGACGAGTTCCACGCCACGACCGGGGTGGCCTCGACGCTCGCCGAACTCGCGGTCGGGGCGGAGGTCGCCGTGTTCTCCGGCGCGGTGCCCGATCCGACCGTCACCTCGGTCGACGCGGCCGTCGCCGCCGCACATGCCCACGGCGCCGACGCCGTCATCGGGCTCGGCGGCGGCAGCCCTCTCGACACCGCCAAAGCCGTCGCACTCCTCGCGAGCCGAGGAGGACGGATGCGCGACTTCCGGGCACCCGCGATCACGACCGGCGCCGTGCTGCCGATCGTCGCGGTGCCCACGACGTCGGGGAGCGGGTCCGAGGCGACCCAGTTCACGATCATCACCGACGACTCCGGGTCCACCGCCGAGAAGATGCTGTGCTCGGGGCCCGTGTTCCTGCCGGCCGTCGCGCTCGTCGACCCGGAGCTGACGGCATCCATGCCCCCGCGTCTCACGGCCGACACGGGCATCGACGCCCTCACCCACGCCGTCGAGGCCTACGTGAGCCGCAAGGCGACGCCGCTGAGCGACCCGTTCGCCCTGCGCGCGATCACACTCATCGGTGGCAGCCTCGTGCGCGCCCATCGCGATGGCGGGGATGCCGCGGCCCGTTCCGACATGATGCTCGCGTCGCTGCTCGCCGGCATCGCCTTCTCCAACGCGAGCGTCGCGCTCGTGCACGGCATGAGCCGCCCGATCGGCGCGCACTTCGGGATCGCCCACGGGCTGTCGAACGCGCTGCTCTTCGCGGAGGTCACCCGGTTCTCGCTTCCCGGCGCCGAGCAGCGGTACGCCGAGTGTGCTCGCGCGCTCGGGGCCGCGACGGCCGACGCCCCCGACGCCGTCGCCGCGTCCGCCCTCGTCACGGCGCTCGAAGACCTCTGCACAACCCTCGGGGTGCCCGCCGCCTCGACCCTCGCCGATCCCGCCGCGTGGCGAGCCGCCATCCCCGTCATGGCCGAGCAGGCGCTCGCGTCCGGGTCGCCCGGCAACAACCCCCTCGTGCCGACGCACGCCGAGATCGCCGCCCTCTACGAACGGGTCATCGCGGGCTGACGACTTTTGTCGGGTTAGTTGCACATTGCTCCGTCTTCCGGAGTGAATCTGCAACTGCGAGTCGGTGACGCGTCGCTCAGTTGCACAGTGCGGCGGGAATACGCGGCAATGTGCAACTAAGGCGACAAGACCCTAGGCCCCCACGACCGGCTGCTCCTCCGAGTCCGACTCGACGGGGGCGGCGAACTGCGCCTCGTAGAGACGGGCGTAGGCACCGCCGCGGGCGACGAGGTCTTCGTGGGTGCCCTGCTCGACGATCGAACCCGCCTCCATCACGAGGATCAGGTCGGCATCCCGGATCGTCGAGAGGCGGTGCGCGATGACGAACGACGTGCGCTCGCGTCGCAGCTCCCGCATGGCGCGCTGCACGAGCAGCTCGGTGCGGGTGTCGACCGACGACGTCGCCTCGTCGAGGATCAGCAGCTCGGGCCGCGCGAGGAACGCCCGCGCGATCGTGATGAGCTGTTTCTCGCCCGCCGAGACATTGCCGCCTTCATCGTCGAGCACCGTGTCGTACCCGTCGGGCAGGGCGTGCACGAACCGGTCGACGAAGGCATCCGTGGCCGCCTGGAGGATCTCCTCCTCCGACGCCGACGGTCGCCCGTAGGCGATGTTGTCGCGGATCGAGCCCTTGAACAGCCAGGTGTCCTGCAGCACCATGCCGGTGCGCGAACGCAGGTCGTCACGCGTCATCGCCTGGATGTCCACGCCGTCGAGCGTGATGCGTCCCTCGTCGAGGTCGTAGAACCGCATGATGAGGTTGACGAGCGTCGTCTTGCCGGCTCCCGTGGGACCGACGATCGCCACGGTCGAACCCGGCTCCGCGACGAGCGACAGCTTGTGGATGAGGGGCTTCGCCGGGTCGTAGGAGAAGGTCGCGTCCTCGAAGACCAGGCGGCCCGCGGTCGCGGGCGGCGACACCGGGGATGCCGGGTCGGCACTCTGCTCGTCGGCATCCAGCAGTTGGAAGACCCTCTCGGCACTCGCGACGCCCGACTGCAGCAGGTTGACGATCGAGCCGAGCTGGCTGAGCGGCTGCGTGAACTGCCGGGAGTACTGGATGAAGGCCTGCACGTCGCCGATGCGCATCGAGCCGTTCGCCACCAGCACGCCACCGACGACGGCGATCGCGACGTAGACGAGGTTCCCGACGAACATCGTCGACGGCATGATGAGCCCCGAGATGAACTGGGCGCCGAAGGACGCCTTGAACAGTTCGTCGTTCTTCTCGGCGAAGCGCGCCTCGACCTCGCGGTGGCGTCCGAACACCTTCACGAGCGCGTGCCCCGAGTAGCCCTCCTCGATCTGGGCGTTGAGGGCGCGCGTGTGGGTCCACTGATCGACGAAGAGCTTCTGCGAGCGCTTCGCGATCAGCACGGTGATGACGAGGGTCAGCGGCACGGCGACGAGGGCGATGAGCGCGAGCAGCGGCGAGATGATGAACATCATCACGACGACGCCCACGACCGTGAGGATCGACGACAGCATCTGCGAGAGCGTCTGCTGCAACGACTGCGACACGTTGTCGATGTCGTTCGTCACGCGCGAGAGCAGCTCTCCGCGCGGCTGCTTGTCGAAGTACGACAGCGGGAGGCGGTGCAGCTTCTCCTCGACGTCGCCGCGCAGGCGCCGCACGGTGCGCTGCGTGATGTCGTTGAGCACGTAACCCTGCACGTACTGGAAGAGCGACGAGAACACGTAGAGCAGCAGTACGAAGCCGAGCACGAGCTGGAGGGCGGCGAAGTCGATGCCTTCGCCGGGCGTCAGATTCATGTTGCGCAGGAAGTCGGCCTGCTGCTGGTCTCCCGACGCTTCGAGGCCCGCGATGATCTGCTCCTGCGAGACTCCCGCGGGCAGCTGCAACGAGATGGCGCCCTCGAAGATGATGTCGGTCGCCATGCCGAGCACCTTCGGCCCGACGACGGCGAGCAGCACGCTCAGCACGCCGAGCAGGATGACCATCAGCACGCCGAGCCGCTCGCGGCGGAGCAACCCGAGGAGTCGCTTCGCGGAGGGGCCGAAGTTCATGCTCTTCTCGGCCGGCAGCTGCATGCCGAACGGGCCGCCGCCGCCCGGTCCGCGGCGCGGGGGCGCCGGGCGGGGTTCTTCCTCGGTGATCGTCTCGTCGGACATCAGGCCGCCTCCTCCGCCGCCAGCTGGCTCGCGACGATCTCGGCGTACTCCGCCGAGCTCTCGAGCAACTCGTCGTGTGTGCCGCGTCCCACGACGACGCCGTGGTCGAGCACGATGATCTGGTCGGCGTCGAGGATGGTCGCGACGCGCTGCGCCACGATGACCTTCGTCGCGTCGGGGACGGCACGGGTCAGCGCGGCGCGCAGGCGCGCGTCCGTCGCCGTGTCGAGCGCCGAGAACGAGTCGTCGAACACGTAGACACCCGGCCGCTTCACGAGCGCACGCGCGATCGCGAGGCGCTGCCGCTGACCGCCCGAGACGTTCGTGCCGCCCTGGGCGATGGGGGCATCCAGCTTCTCCGGCATCGCTTCGACGAAGTCGCGTCCCTGCGCGATCTCGAGGGCGGTCCACAGCTCCTCGTCGGTGGCGTCGGGCTTGCCGTACCGGAGGTTCGACGCGACGGTGCCGGAGAACAGGTAGGCGCGCTGCGGCACGAGACCGATGCCGCCCCACAGCACGTCGGGGTCGATGCGGCGCACGTCGACGCCGCCGACGAGCACCGCGCCCGACGAGGAGTCGAAAAGCCGCGGCAGCAGGTTCACGAGGGTCGTCTTGCCGGCTCCCGTGCTGCCCACGATGGCGGTCGTCGTGCCGGGCTCGATGACGATGTCGAGCCCGTGCAGCACAGGGGCGTCGGCACCGGGGTAGGCGAACGTGACGTCGCGCAACTCGAGGCGACCGGGGTCGGGAAGCGCGGTGATGCCGTCGACGGGCGGCACGACGCTCGACTCGGTCGCGAGCACCTCGCCGATCCGGTCGGACGACACCGCCGCGCGGGGGAGGAAGAACGCGAGCATCGTCGCCATGAGCACCGCCATGAGGATCTGCACGAGGTAGCTGAGGAACGCGATGAGCGATCCGACCTGCAGGCTCTGGTCTTCGATGCGGTACGAGCCGAACCACAGCACCGCGACGCTCGACACGTTGAGCACGAGCATCACGACGGGGAACATGAGGGCGAACAGCCGCCCCGCCTTCGTCGCCGTCTCGGTGAGCTCGTCGTTGGCGACGCCGAAGCGGCGCACCTCGGCGGGCTCGCGCACGAACGCGCGCACGACACGGATACCGGTGAGTTGCTCGCGCAGCACCCGGTTGACGGCGTCGATGCGGTCTTGCATGCGACGGAACTGCGGCGTCATGCGCCAGATGATGAGCCCCACCGCGACGAGCAGCACCGGCACGGCGACGACCATGATCCACGACAGCCCGGGGTCTTCGGAGATCGCGAAGATCACGCCGCCGACGGCGAGGATCGGGGTGGAGATGATGAGCGTGCAGGTCATGAGCACGAGCATCTGGATCTGCTGCACGTCGTTCGTCGTGCGGGTGATGAGCGACGGGGCGCCGAAGCGCGAGACCTCCTGCTCGGAGAAGCTGCCGACCTGCGCGAAGATCGCAGCCCTGAGGTCGCGGCCGAACGCCATCGCGACCTTCGCGCCGAAGTACACGGCGACGACGGCGCAGATGATCTGGCCGAGCGTGATCGCGAGCATGACCGCGCCGAGCCTCAGGATCAGCCCCGAGTCACCTTGCGCGACGCCGTCGTCGATGATGTCGGCGTTGAGGCTCGGAAGCCAGAGCGTCGCGACCGACTGGGCCGCCTGGAAGACGATCACGAGCAGCAGCCACGGCCAGTAGGGCCGCACGAAGCGCACGAGGATCTTGCCGAGCATCAGAGGTGCACTCCTTCGGGGAGATCGATGGTGGTGAGGATGCCGCGGGCGATGAGCCCGGAGAGCACGCCGTTGTCGAACTGGGGCATGAGGGGAAGTGCCGACGCGAACGCGACCATGCGCACGTAGTCGGCGACGATGTCGAGAGGGACGGCGAAGCGATCCATGTCCCCGACGAAGACCTCGCGCAGGATGATCGCCAGCTGCCGGTCTTCGGGATCGGGCCCGGGGTGCCGCTCCTCGATCCGCAGGGCGATGACGGCGGCCACGATGTCGCTGAGGTGGTGACGCAGCAGCGAGACCACACGGTCGAGCTTGAGCTCGAAGGGGAGCTCGGGATCGATCCCCCTCAGCGCTGCCCAGAGGTGGGTGTGGTCGAAGATGCGCTCGATCGCGGCGGCGATGAGCGACTCCTTGTCGCCGAACGCGCGGAACAGGGTGCCCTCCGCGACGCCGGCGGCCTCGGCGAGCTCGCGGCTGGAGACATCCCGGCCCTTGGCGCGCAGGAGAGGCACGACCGCGTCGAGGATGGCGTCGCGCCGGTCTTCGGGAGCGAGCGGCTTGGCGCGGGCGCGCGAGAACTCCGCGACGTCGACGAACGCTTCCCCGGCCTTGACCACCGGGTGATGCTAACTGAGTGAGCGCTCACTCCGCAAATCGTCGAGTCGGACAATATGATGACTCCATCATGTCACTAGATCGTAGTGAGCGCCCCCTCTACGAGGTCAAGGCTGGCCTGTTCAAGGGCCTCGCACATCCGCTGCGCATCCGACTGCTCGAACTGCTCGCCGACGGCGAGGAGCACACCGTCGGTGAGCTCCAGCAGGGCACGGGGCTCGAGCCCTCCCACCTGTCCCAGCACCTCGCCGTACTGCGTCGCCACCGGCTCGTCCTCTCCGAACGACGCGCGAGCCACGTGTACTACCGCATCGCCGAGCCCGAGGTCGCCGAGCTCCTCGCCGTCGCGCGACGGCTTCTCGGCGCCGTCGTCACCACCGACCACAAGCGCTACGCGGCCCTCGACGCGCTGCCGGAGTTGAGCATCCCGTGAGCGGTGTCGTCGCCCACCTCCGGCGCCTGGTGCCGTCGCCGCGCGACTACGCCGCGCTTCCGCGCACCTGGCGGCGAGACCTCCTCGCCGGCGTGACGGTCGGGATCGTGGCGCTCCCCCTCGCCCTCGGCTTCGGCATCTCGTCCGGCGCCGGCGCCGAGGCCGGCCTCATCACGGCGATCGTCGCGGGCGTCGTCGCGGCGGTCTTCGGCGGCTCGAACGTGCAGGTGTCCGGGCCGACGGGCGCGATGGTCGTCGTGCTCGCGCCCATCGTCGCCGCACACGGCATGGCCGCCGTCGCCGTCGTGAGCCTCCTCGCGGGGATCCTCGTGCTCGCGGCGGGCGTCGCGCGCCTCGGGCACACGGTGTCCTTCATCCCGTGGCCGGTGATCGAGGGCTTCACCCTCGGGATCGCGGTCATCATCTTCCTGCAGCAGGTGCCGGCACTCACGTCGTCCACGAGCGGCGCCTCGCACGGCAACGTCGTCGTCGAAGCCGTCACCGCTCTCGCCTCCGCCGATCCCGTCTACCTCGCGTGGGCCGGGGGCGCCGTCGCGATCATCGCAGCGTGCATGCTGCTCCTCCCCCGGCTGCATCGGGCGATCCCCGGGTCGCTCGTCGGGATCGTGATCGTCACGGTTCTCGTGCTCGCGGTGCCGAGCCCGCTCTCGCTCATCGGCGAGCTCCCCCACGCACTCCCGGCGCCGAGCATCCCCGTCTTCGACCCGGCGGTGCCCGGCTCGCTCCTCCTGCCTGCGGCCACGGTGGCCGCGCTCGCCGCGATCGAGTCGCTGCTGTCGGCTCGGGTCGCGGCAGGCCTCGCCGACACTGGCCCCTACGACCCCGACCGCGAACTCGTCGGGCAGGGCCTCGCGTCCGTCGCGGCGGGCCTCTTCGGCGGGATGCCCGCCACCGGGGCGATCGCCCGCACCGCGGTCAACGTGCGGTCCGGCGCGGGCACGCGACTCGCGTCGGTCACGCACGCGGTCGTGCTCCTCGTCGTCGTGCTGATCATCGCCGGACCCGTCGGCAACATCCCACTCGCCGCCCTCTCCGGTGTGCTCATGGTGACGGCGACGCGGATGGTGCACGCCGCGACGGTGCGGTCGATCCTGCGTTCGACGCGTGCGGATGCGGCGGCGTTCGTGCTCACGGCGCTCGTGACGGTGTCGGTCGACCTCATCGTCGCCGTCGGAATCGGCATGCTGGTCGCGGGCGTGTTCGCCCTCCGCGGTCTGTCACGAGCGACCGGGGTGCACCGGGAGCCCATCGCGGGTGAACCCGTCGCGGGCGATGAGCGCATCGCGATCGTCCGACTCGACGGGCCGCTGTTCTTCGCCGCCGCCGACCGCGTGCTCGACACCGTCACGACCCTCGACGGCGTCTCGGTGGTCGTGCTGCGGATGTCGAAGCTGGAACTCGTCGATGCGACGGGCGCCCACGTGCTCACGGAGATCGTGCACCGGCTCGAGGCCCGCGGGGTCACGGTCCTGCTCAAGGGGGTGCAGGAGGGGCATGCCGAACTGTTCCGCAGCGTGGGCGTGCTGAGCGCCCTTCGGCACCAGAAGCACCTGTTCGCGACGCTTCCCGACGCCGTGGAGCACGCCCGCAGTCACGTGCGGCGCGAGGAGGCCGCCGCCGACCCGCTCACGTAGGGAACGCGCTGAGTCAGAGCTTCGCGTACCGGGCGCGCACGACGGAGTACACGCCGAACGCGATGAAACCGATCGCGACGGCGACGAGCAGCACCTGACCGAACGGCAGCGTGGCGAGGGCCGCGAGGGCCGCGTCGAGGCCGCCCGCGGTCGACGGGTCGGCGGTGACCGCGGCGACGAGGAACAGGATGCCGATCACGCCGAAGGCGAGCCCACGAGCCACGTAGCCCGTCACCCCGAGCACCGTCGTCGCCTTTCCCATCGCGCCCGCCGGCACCGAGAGGTCATCGAGGAACTTCCTCCGAGCGCCCTTCACGACGAGGTATGCACCGATCGCGAACGTGAGAAGGCCGATGAGCACGACCACCACGACACCGCCCGGCGTCGCCAGCAGCCGCGCGGTGAGATCCTCCTCCGCGCCACCCCCGCCGCTCGCACCCTGCAACGCGACGCGCACGGCGATCCCGCCGATCGCGAGGTAGGCGACCCCCTTGCCGACCAGCTTCGCGCGCGACATCCACCGCTTCCGGCGGTCGGGCTCGCTCTCCAGCGCTGCGGAGGCGAACTGCCAGAGCCCGAGCGCGAGCATCCCGACCGCGATGACCCAGATGAGCAGCTGGCCGCCCGGACCCTGTGCGAGACCGGACAACGCGCCGTTCGGACTCGCGGAACCCGAGGCCCCCGACCCGACGATGCCGAGCGCGATCGCGCCGATCGCGATGTTGAGGAGGCCGTTCACGGCGAAGCCGAGGCGGGCGGCCGTGCGGAGTGCCGGGGTGTTCCGGGCGCGGGACGCCGTGGACCGGGTGCGGTTGCTCATCCGCTCAGCGTGACAGCCGCGTGCCGCGCGTGATGCGTCTTGACCCGGCGCCCCGCGGTGCTCTCAGTCCTCGCCGAGCCACTTCTGAACGAGGTGATCGGCCGTCACCCGGCGGATGGTGCCCGAGCGTGCACGCAGCACGATCGACTCGGTGCGGATGATCGGACCCTTGCGCAGCACCCCGCGACCGAGAGCGCCGTCGGTGACCGCCGTCGCGACGAAGAACGTGTTGTCGCCGCGCACGAGATCGTCGGCCTCGTAGACGTGATCGAAGAGCAGCCCCGCCTCGGCGCCCTTCTCGCGCTCCTCGTCGGTCTGAGGGTGCATGATGCCCTGGATGAACCCGCCGAGCGCCTTGATCGCGCACGCCGTCGCGACCCCCTCGGGGCTGCCGCCGATGCCGACGCACATGTCGAGTCGGCTCTCGTAGGAGGCGGCGTTGATGCCGCCCGCGACGTCACCGTCGAGCAGCAGTCGCGTGCCGGCCCCGGCGGCGCGGATCTCCTCGATCAGCTCCGCGTGGCGCGGGCGGTCGAGCACGCCGATGAGCATCTCGCCGACGGTCTTGCCCTTCGCCTTCGCGAGGGCGCGGATGTTCTCGCCCACCGGTCGGCGGATGTCGACGACGCCGACGCCGGCGGCATCCGTCACGAGCTTCTGCATGTAGAAGACGGAGGAGGCGTCGAGCATCGTGCCGCGGTCCGACGCGGCGATCATCGAGATCGCGTTGCTGCGGCCGGCGGCCGTGAGCGAGGTGCCGTCGATCGGATCGACCGCGATGTCGCAGGCCGGACCGTTGCCGTTGCCGACGACCTCTCCGTTGAACAGCATCGGCGCCTCGTCCTTCTCGCCCTCGCCGATGACGACGGTGCCCGCGAAGTCGACGGTGCCCAGGAACTTGCGCATCGCATCCACCGCCGCTCCGTCGGCGCCGTTCTTGTCGCCGCGTCCGATGAACGGGAACGCGCGGATGGCGGCCGCCTCGGTCGCCCGCACGAGCTCCATGCCGAGGTTGCGGTCGGGGTGGGTGAACAGGATGCCGTCGTCGTCCGCCATGCGGTGTGTCCTCGTCGTCGTCGAAGTGCTGCTGGAGCCCGGTGGCGGAGGGCGTGGAACCAGCCTATCGAGCCTCGGTAGGCTCAACCCATGCCTATCGCCACGCCCGACCAGTACGCCGAGATGCTCGACACCGCCAAGAAGACGGGCTTCGCGTTCCCCGCGATCAACGTGTCGTCGTCGCAGACGATCAACGCCGTGCTGCAGGGGCTCACCGAGGCGGGGTCCGACGGCATCATCCAGGTCACCACCGGAGGTGCCGACTACTTCGCCGGCCAGACGGTCAAGGCTCGCGCCTCGGGCGCGCTCGCGTTCGCCGCCTTCGTCACCGAGGTCGCCAAGAACTACCCGATCACCGTCGCGCTGCACACCGACCACTGCCCGAAGGACGCCCTCGGCGGTTTCGTCGAGCCGCTCATCGCGGCGTCCGAGGCCCAGGTGAAGGCGGGCGGCAACCCGATCTTCCAGTCGCACATGTGGGACGGCTCGGCCGTGCCGCTCGAGGAGAACCTCGAGATCGCGAAGGAGCTACTGCCCCGTATGAAGGCGATCAACGCCATCCTCGAGGTCGAGATCGGCGTCGTCGGCGGCGAGGAGGACGGCGTCGCCCACGAGATCAACGAGCACCTCTACACGACGCTCGACGACGCGATCGCGACCGTCGAGGCGCTCGGCCTCGGTGAGCAGGGCCGCTACATGGCGGCGCTCACCTTCGGCAACGTGCACGGCGTCTACGCACCGGGCAACGTGAAGCTGCGCCCCGAGTTGCTGAAAGAGATCCAGGATGGCCTCGCCGCGAAGTACGGCACGGGACCGAAGCCGCTCGACCTCGTCTTCCACGGCGGCTCCGGCAGCTCCGACCAGGAGATCGCGGATGCCGTGAGCTACGGCGTCGTGAAGATGAACATCGACACCGACACCCAGTACGCGTTCACCCGCTCGATCGCGGGCACGATGCTCGCGAACTACGACGGCGTCCTCAAGGTCGACGGCGGTGTCGGCAACAAGAAGATCTACGACCCGCGCGCGTGGGGCAAGATCGCCGAGACCGCGATGGCCGCGCGCGTGGCGGAGGCGACCCGCCAGCTCGGCAGCGCCGCCCACTCGATCACGTCCAAGTAGACGTCTCGGTGGTCGAGTAGCGCCCCTGGGCGCGTGTCGAGACCACCTCGCGCGTCTCGACACGCCGCTGCGCGGCTACTCGACGACCGATTTCGGGCCCGCGTCTTCCGCGGGGAGGTTGAACGTGACGCGCAGGAACCTGTCGTCGCTCCACTGCAGGTCGTCGACGCTGCCGCGCAGCGCGAGGTAGTAGGGCGCGAGGTGCATGATGCGCCGCCCCTCGGGCAGCTCGAAGTCGAGCGAGACGCCGACCGCGGTCGACCCGTCCGGATGCGCGCGGAGTTCGACGAGGAGCGACCCGGCGTCGGTGCCCGGCGTCGCGAGGATCGCACGGATGAGCGCTCGAAGCGCCGTGCGCTGGGCGGCGCGCATGATCCCCGCCTGGTGGTCGGGATCGACGATGACCAGCCGGTCGTGGGCGACCGAATCGAGCCACGAGAGGTTCGACTGCGTCACGAGGTCGTCACGCAGCCGACGGGCGAGCTGACCGGCGAGGGTGCGGTCGGCGGGACGCACCACGCCGTCGCGCGCGATCTGCTCGATGAACGGCGCCGCACGTGAGATGAGCACAGAGAGCCGCTCGCGTTCGGCGGCCTCGTTGCTCGCCCCGCGGGGCGCATCGAGTGACAGCATCGACTGCGTGCGCCGCTCGATGAGCGGCACGGTGCGCGACACGACGGCGAGCGAGAACGCCGACAGCGCCACGACGCCGCTCACGATCGGCGACGCGATGATGAGGGCGGTGGAGACAGGACCCCAGGGAAGCGGATGTTCGCGCACCGTGACCCAGGCGAAGGGCACCGCCACGAGCGCCGCCGCCGTGCCGAGCAGGATGAGGGCGCGCGCGGGGAGGTAGGGGCCGAGGCTGCCGATCGCGAGCGCGAGGCCGAACGGAGCCCACCAGAGCTCGATCGAGAGGGCGGTGCCCGCGTAGCCGAGCGCCGAGATGCCGAACCCGACGACGGCGATCGCGACGGCGATCGAGGCGCCGCCCCAGCCGAGCCGTCGCCTCATCGGCCGCGTCAGCACGTGCACGAGCACGCACGAAGCCGCGCACAGCAGCACTCCCACGATCTGCAGCACGGGCTGCTTGCTCGCACTCCACGTCGCGATCGCGAACGTGATGCCGTAGGCGAGGTTGAGTCCGGCGAAGACGAGCGGCACGAGCGAGCCGGTGAACCAGCTCAGCGGGTCGGCCTCCTGGGCGGAGAGGTTCCAGAACCGGCGGTCGAAGACGAGAGGTCTCATTCCTCGTCCTCCTCGAGAGCCGGGGCCGTGATGACGACCGAGGTGCCCTGGCCGGGAGCCGACCAGAACTTCGCGTTGCCGCCGACCGCGGCCATCCGCTCGACGACCGAGGCGCGCAGCCCGAGACGGTCGGGACCGATCTCGGCGGGATCGAAGCCCGCACCCTGGTCGGTGATCATGACGGTCACCGTGCCCGGCGACGCGATGATCTCGACCTCCGCGCTCGACGTGCCGGAGTGGCGGGCCACGTTCTCGAGGCTCGCGCGTGTCGCGGAGAGCAGCGCCGCCGCGACATCGCTTTGCACCCGGTAGTTCGCGTTCCGGTCGCCGGTGAAGTGCAGGCTGAGCCCGCGCCACTGGAACTCGCTCGCGAGCCGCATGAAATCGTTGCGCAGCTCAGCCTCGTCTTCGTCGAGCGCCTCGGTGTCGGCGGCCGCGGAGATCCAGTCGGCACCGCGGAGGGTGTCGAGATCGGCGAGCAGCCGGTCGCGCGCGGCCGGGGCGAGCTGGTCGGGGGCGTTCATGACGACGGCGAGATCGTTGAGCAGGGTGTCGTGCACGACCGCCGTCGTGCGACGGGCGAGGTCTTCGCCGTGGGCGAGTGCGCGCGTCTCCGCCTCGAGCTCATCGAAGTTGGGCACGCGCCGTCGGATGCGCAGCTGCACGGCCGCGAGGGTCAGGTACGCGACACTCGCGAGCAGGAAGACCATGAGCGGGCCGAAGCCCGGCTGGAACTGCTGTTCGACGATGCGCGCCGCCACCAGTCCGACGACGACCGCGACGAGGAATCCGAGGAACGACCAGCCGATGCCGACGAGCGCGCGCGTCGCCGGGATGCCGACGAGCACGAGGGCGAGGGTCGGCCGATTGACGACGTACGGGGAGGCCTCGACGATGCCCGGATCGCCGACGAGCAGCGCGACCTCGTAGCCCACGGTGGCCGCGCCCGCGACGACGAAGTAGACGAGAACGACCCAGCGCCTCGGCCGCAGCGCGACCGCGACGATACCTCCCAGGATCACGGCGAGCAGCAGCAGCGGCAGCGGCAGATCGCCGAGCCGGCCGCGCGCGGCGAGGGTCTCGATCAGCACCGGGACGGTGAGCACGATCGTCGCCGCCGCGACCGCCCAGCCCATCGCCGAGACCGCCCCCGTGATGACGGCGGCCGCCGTCTCGCGCGGCAGGACGCGGACGCGCACGCGGAAGCTCAGCTCTGCCAGTCGAGGCGACGGGTGCGTCCGCCGAGTCCGCGCTCGTCGGGGTTGCCGTCGGCATCCCTGCGCAGTTCCTTGGGGAGCGAGAACATGAGGTCCTCCTCCGCCGTCGTCACCTCTTCGACCTCGCGGTAGCCGGCATCCGCGAGATCGTCGAGCACCTCGCGGACGAGCACCTCGGGCACGCTCGCACCGCTCGTGACCCCGACCGTCGACACCCCGTCGAGCCACTCCTGCCGGATCTCGCTCGCGTAGTCGACGCGGTGCGCGGCCTTCGCCCCGTGCTCGAGCGCGACCTCGACGAGTCGTACCGAGTTCGAGGAGTTGGCCGATCCCACGACGATCACGAGGTCGGCGGCCGGCGCGACCTTCTTGATCGCGACCTGACGGTTCTGGGTGGCGTAGCAGATGTCGTCGCTCGGCGGGTCCTGGAGGTTCGGGAAGCGCTCGCGCAGCCGGCGCACCGTCTCCATGGTCTCGTCGACGGAGAGCGTGGTCTGCGAGATCCAGACGAGGTTGTCGGGGTCGCGCACGACGAGCGAGTCGACGTCGTCGGGCGAGGTGACGAGGGTGGTGCGCTCGGGCGCGTGCCCCATCGTGCCTTCGACCTCTTCGTGACCGGTGTGACCGATCAGGAGGATGTCGAGGTCCTGCTTCGCGAAACGCGTCGCCTCGCGGTGCACCTTGGTGACGAGGGGGCAGGTGGCGTCGATCGCCTGGAGCCCGCGGTCGGCGGCGCCCTGCACGACGGCGGGCGAGACGCCGTGCGCCGAGAAGACGACGTGGGCGCCGTGCGGCACTTCGTCGACGTCGTCGACGAAGATGGCACCGCTCTTCTCGAGCGTGCTCACGACGTGCACGTTGTGGACGATCTGCTTGCGCACGTAGACCGGGGCGCCGAAGTTCTCGAGCGCCTTCTCGACGGCGATCACCGCGCGGTCGACGCCGGCGCAATAGCCGCGCGGGGCGGCGAGCAGCACGCGCTTGCCCCCTGCGACGGGATGGTCGACGAGTCGCCCGCGGACCGCGGGAGCGCGGGGGGTCTCGACGACGACCGCGCCGTTCGTGATGCCGGCCATGCGTCGATTCTACGGAGCCCTCCCCAGCTCGGCTGGGAGGACGGCGGGCTCGGCTAGCCTCGGTGCGTGCCTTCCGGACAGCAGAGCGCCGAGCCCGAGCGCTCCTCCCCCGAGGCGCCGTGGCCCGTCGCGGTCATGTCGGGAAAGCTCAAGGACTACATCGACCGCCTCGGCACCGTGTGGGTCGAAGGCGAGATCACCCAGTGGGGGGCTTCGGGCGGCAACGCGTACGGCAAGCTCAAAGACCTCGAGGCCGACGTCACGCTCTCCTTCCGCGTGTGGTCGACGACGCTCATGAAGCTCAAGGAGGAGTTCCGCCAGGGCGACCGCGTCGTCGCGCTCGTGAAGGCGGAGTGGTGGCCCAAGGGCGGCACCCTCACGATGCAGGTCTACGACATCCGCCATGTCGGCATCGGCGACCTGCTCGCCAAGCTCGAGGCGCTGCGACGCACGCTCGCCGACGAAGGTCTGTTCGCGCTCGAGCGCAAACAGCGGCTGCCGTTCTTGCCGCGGTGCATCGGCCTCGTGACGGGCAAGGACTCGGATGCCGAGAAGGACGTGCTGCGCAACGCCCAGCTGCGCTGGCCCGCCGTGCAGTTCCGCATCCGGTACGCGTCGGTGCAGGGCGACCGCGCCGTCTCGGATGTGATCGGCGCGATCAGGTCGCTCGATAAAGACCCCGAAGTCGACGTCATCATCGTCGCGCGCGGCGGCGGCGACTTCCAGAACCTGCTGCCGTTCAGCGACGAGCGGCTGCTTCGCGCGGTCGCCGAGTGCCCCACGCCGGTCGTGAGCGCGATCGGGCACGAGGCCGACCGTCCGCTGCTCGACGACGTCGCCGATCTGCGCGCCTCCACGCCGACCGACGCCGCCAAACGCGTCGTGCCCGACATCGCCGACGAACTCGCGCGCGTGCGTCAGGCCCGCGGCCGGATGGCGATGCGTGTCACCGGCCAGGTCACGGCCGAGATCGACAGGATCGGACATCTGCGCTCCCGCCCGGTGATGGCCGACCCCGGTCGCCTCGTGACCGATCGCGCCGAGGAGCTCACCCGATGGGTCGCGCGCGGTTCCGAGCTCGTCGACTACGCCCTCGAACGCGCCGGCCAGCGGGTCGTCGAGCTGCGCGGCCAGCTGCGCGCCCTCTCACCGCAGGCGACGCTCGAACGCGGCTACGCCATCCCGAGACTCGAGTCGGGTGCGGTGCTGCGCCGAGCCGCGGATGCCACAGCCGGCGCCCGCGTGCGGCTCACCCTCAGCGATGGCGAGGTCGCCGCGACCGTCGACGGCGCTGGGTAAGGTGGAGGCCGTGTCCGACCTCGCCGACCTCTCCTACGAGCAGGCCCGCGACGAGCTCGTGAAGGTCGTCTCCGCGCTCGAGCAGGGCGGCGTGTCGCTCGAGGAGTCGCTCGCCCTCTGGGAACGCGGCGAGGCCCTTGCGAAACGCTGCGAGGAGTGGCTCATCGGGGCGAAGGCGCGACTCGACGCCGCCCGCAACGCCCCCGGCGGACCGGCGTCGCCGGAGAGCGCCTCGTGACGCTACCTGCTCAAGAGTCGGCGCCGACCATCGAGGAGCGCCGCGCCGCGCGTCGCGCCAACCAGACCACCTTCAACCTCGTCATCGCGCTGCTCGCCTCGCTCGGGCTCGTGATCCTCATCGTCGTCGTGGTCGTGCGCCCCGACATGCAGCGCCCCACGATCGACTGGATCGCCGTCGGCGAGACGTCGCAGCAGTCGATCGATGAGAACCTCGCCGTGCCCGAGCTGCCCGAGGGGTGGTCGGCGAACCGTGCGCGTCTCGTCTCGGACCCCGCCGACGGCGTCGTGCGGTGGGAGATCGGTTTCCTGACCCCCGACGGCGCCTACATCGGCCTCGTGCAGGGTGTCGATGCGAACGATTCGTGGCTCGCGGCCGAGGTCGCGAATGAACGGGCCGAAGGCACCGCACGCATCGGCGGACTCACGTGGGACCGCTACGACCGCCGCGAGAACGACGACCCGGGCAACCTCGAGTACGCGCTCGCGACCACCGTCGACACGTCGACGGTCGTGCTCGGCGGCACCGCCTCCGACGACGAGTTCGAGACCCTCGCCGCCGCCGTCGCGGAGTCGCTGTCATGACCGTGCGCCGCACCCCGGCCGACGTCTGGCGCGAGATGGCGCGCGGCAACGAGCGTTTCGTCGCGGGCGAGCCCGCGCATCCCCGGCAGGACGCGGAACGCCGCGCCGAACTCGCGGGTGGACAGTCGCCGCAGGTCGCCCTGTTCGGGTGCTCCGACTCGCGTCTCGCGGCGGAGATCATCTTCGACAAGGGGCTCGGCGACCTCTTCGTCGTGCGCAACGCCGGTCAGGTGATCTCCGACTCGGCGATCGCGTCGCTCGAGTACGCCGTGTCCGTGCTCGACACGCCCCTCATCCTCGTGCTCGCCCACGATGCGTGCGGCGCGGTGCAGGCGGCGATCGACCTCGACTCCGCCGACGCCGCTCCCCTCCCGCCCCGCATCGCCGGGCACATCGCCGGCATCCGGCCCGCTGTGCGCGCCTCGGCGTCGCGCGATCCCGAGACGGTCGGCGCGAAGCACCTCGAGAGCACCGTGCAGGCGCTCGTCGAGCGCAGCGAGCTCATCTCCGACGCCGTCGCCGCGGGTACGCTGGCTGTCGTCGGCGCGAACTACCGACTCGAAGAGGGTCGCGTGGTTCCGGGCGTCGTCCTGGGTGTCATCGAGTCCTGACCCGCGTCACCCGCCACGCCACCAACCCTTCGCCAGAACCCCTACGAAAGGCCACGTCGCCGTGAGCACCGAGACCCCGAAGACCGCGTCCGGCTTCCGCATCGAGCACGACACCATGGGCGAGGTGCGCGTGCCCGCGTCCGCCCTCTACTCCGCGCAGACCCAGCGCGCCGTCGAGAACTTCCCCATCTCGGGCTCGGGGCTCGAGCCCGGCCAGATCGTCGCGCTCGCGCGCATCAAGCGCGCCGCCGCCGTCGTGAACAGCGAGCTCGGCATCCTCGATGCGTCGATCGCCGACGCGATCGTCGCGGCCGCCGACGAGATCATCGGCGGTGCCCACCACGACCAGTTCCCGGTCGACACCTACCAGACCGGTTCGGGCACGTCGTCGAACATGAACATGAACGAGGTGCTCGCGACCCTCGCCACCGCGAAGCGCGGCGACAAGGTGCACCCGAACGACCACGTCAACATGTCGCAGTCGTCGAACGACGTCTTCCCGACCTCGGTGCACGTGGCCGTGACGGGTGCTCTGTTGAACGATCTCGTGCCGGCGCTCGACCATCTCGCCGTCGCGTTGGAGCAGAAGGCCGAGCTGTGGAAGGGCGTCGTCAAGTCGGGACGCACCCACCTCATGGACGCGACGCCCGTCACCCTCGGGCAGGAGTTCGGCGGCTACGCGCGCCAGGTGCGACTCGGCATCGAGCGCATCCACGCATCCATCCCGCGCGTCGCGGAGGTGCCTCTCGGCGGAACCGCGACCGGCACCGGCATCAACACCCCCGCCGGCTTCTCGGCCCGCGTGATCGAGGTCGTCGCCGAGACGTCGGGCCTGCCGATCACCGAGGCGCTCGACCACTTCGAGGCGCAGGGCGCGCGCGACGGGCTCGTCGAGGCATCCGGTCCGCTGCGTGTCATCGCCGTCTCGCTCACCAAGATCTGCAACGACCTGCGCTGGATGGGGTCGGGCCCGAACACGGGTCTCGCCGAGCTCTCGATCCCCGACCTGCAGCCGGGCTCGTCGATCATGCCCGGCAAGGTCAACCCCGTGATCCCGGAGGCCGTGATCATGGTCGGCGCGCGCGTGATCGGCAACGACGCGACGATCGCCTGGGCCGGCGCGACCGGCAACTTCGAGCTCAACGTCGCCATCCCGGTCATGGGCACGGCGCTGCTCGAGTCGATCCGTCTGCTCGCGAACAGCTCGCGCCTCCTCGCCGACAAGACCGTCGCCGGCCTCGAGGCGAACGTCGAGCGGGCCCGCGCCCTCGCCGAGTCGAGCCCGTCGATCGTCACCCCGCTCAACAAGTTCATCGGCTACGAGAACGCCGCGAAGATCGCGAAGCACTCCGTCGCGAAGGGCCTCACGGTGCGCGAAGCGGTGATCGACCTCGGCTACGTGGAGCGCGGTGAGCTCACCGAAGAGCAGCTCGACACCGCCCTCGACGTGCTGTCGATGACGCACCCCGGCTGAGGGTTTTGTCGGGTTAGTTGCACATTGCTGCGTCTTCCGGCAGCAATCTGCGATTCCGACGACCACCCGGAATCGGCGATCGCGTCATCCCCGCGGCGTCGCAGCTCCAAGCCGGCGGCTGACGAACAGGGCCAGCCCGCCCGCGGCGAGCAGCGCAGCGGCGGTGGTGACGAGCACGCGCGAGTCGACGCCGGCCGCGGCGAGTTCGCCCTCCGGCGGATCGGCGGCGGCGATGTCGACGCCGAGGGTGGCGGCCACCGGCAGCTCGCCCGCGAAGTCCGGAGAATTACGGATGCCGTAGAAGCGAAGCGGCAGATCGCCGGTGAACGCCTCCGTCGGTGTGCCGCTGAGACGCAACGCGGGTTGCAGGGTGACGGGGTGCTCCACGACCTCGAGGGTCAGGCCCGCGGGAAGGTCGGGCGCCAGCACCGCGAGCCCGCTCGTCCACAGGTCGAGGTAGTCGAAGTAGGTCTCGCCGTCGAGGCGGGGATGCCCACCCGCCAGTTCCCCGTCGAGCGTCAGTTCGAGCAGCTGGTCGGTCGATGCTCCCGCCTGCATCGCGACGGGCGGCGCGACGAGCACGCACTCGGCGAGCACGGGCGCCAGGTCATCGCCGAACGATGCCGACAGCGTGGGCACGAGCGACGTCATCTGCGCGATCGCCGCGCTCTCTGCACACGGGTCGTACTCGAGCAGCGCGAGCGTGTAGACGATCGTCGCGGCTCCGAACGACTCGAAGCCGGGGTACTCGGGGTCGACGTCGTCGACGGTGTCGCTCACCCCGTCCGACTCGACGTGGAACCCGATCACCGGACCGAGCCCGGACGGGCCGGACACGACGAGCCCGTTGCCGCCGACCGTCGTGATCGTGGTCGGCGACCCGAGTTCGCCGCTTCCCCAGATGCTCTCGACGAGACCCGAGCCTCCGTCGTCGACGACGATCGTCCATCGGGCGAAGCTTCCCTCGATGTCGAGCGTGACCTCGACGTCGAGCAGCTCGCCGCCTCCGAGGTCGTAGTCCTCGACGACCGACACCACCGTCGCGCCACCGCCCGGATGGCTGACGAACGACACCGGCACGGGTGAGAGCACGCTGCTCAGCCCCGGATCCTGATGCGTGAAGCCCAGGTTCGACAGGTAACCGTCGACGCCGTCGTACGCGTCGAATGCATCCTCGGTCCAGCCTTTGAGCACGACTCCGCTGCCGAGCACGTCGCGATGGAACGCTGTCGCGTCGGAGATGCCGAGCGCGGTGTCGTGCACCTCGATCCAGTCCCAGCCAGCCGTCTGCACCGTGAATTCGGCGGCGATTGCGGGAACTGCGACCCCCACGGCCGCTCCCACCACGGCAGCCGCAGCCACTACCTGTACCGCACGTGCGGTCTTCCGTCGCTCCATCGAGGGCCCTTCGGTCGTCGAGTTGTCGTCAGGTTATCGAATCGGGGCGCGCCGGCAACTCGCGGGCGCGCAGCTGCCGAGCGTCGGGCCGCGGTGCGACACTGACCGCGTGCCCGTCAACCGCTCCCGCCGCGCCGTCGCCGCCAGGCGACGCTACCGACGGTTCCTCGCGGCCGACAACGACCTCACGCCGGCCGAATGGATGTCGATCCGCGTCGCGTGGGGATGCTGCGCCTACTGCGGAGTGGTCGCCGACGACCTGCAGAAGGACTGCGTGCTCCCCCTCTCCCGGGGCGGCCGCTACACGCTCGAGAACGTCGTACCGGCCTGCCGATCGTGCAATGCGAGCAAGAGCAACGACGAGGTGACGGGATGGTTGCGGCGCACCCGCCGCGACGAGCCCGCGTTCCTGCTCCGCTGGGCCGAGGTCATGGTCGGGCTGCGCGACCCGGACCCTGCGGCGGGCTGACGACGCTCACACCGGGGCGGGAGCCCCCTCGGGCGGCGCGGGCTCGATCCTGACGAACGAGACGAGCACCGAGCCGGCGAAGGCGAGCATCCCGATGACCGCGAGCACGGCGCCCGATCCCGCGGCATCGCCCCCGCTCGTGGCGAAGGCGTCGGCGATGCCCATGCCCATCGAGAAGCCCGGGAGGAACACGAGGGCGACCACGCCGCCCACGAGAAGCAGACCGAGCGCCACCAGGCGCCGCCGAGTGCGGAACCGTGCCCAGCGACGCGCCGGCGCGAGCGCGAACGTCGAGTAGGCGGCGGCGCCGAGACCGACGAGCACCGCGACCGCGACGATCCACGGTGTCGGTCCGCCGCCGGGGCCCTCGCCTGCGGCCGCCAGACCCGCGTAGACCTCGGCGAGGGTCATGCCGGGCAGCTTGGCGAGTGGGTTCCAGACGAAGACGTGCGCGAGTCCGACTGCTGCGACGGTGAATGCGACGACCGGCACCACCACTCCCGCCGCGACCCGGAACCACCGCACGGCGCGTCGTCCTCCCGTGAGCAGCAGTGCGAGCGCGATGAGCCCGCCGACGCCCGGCACCGCCGCGAGGATGACGAGCATGGCGCCGACCCGCGAGAGCACGACCGCGAGCAGCGCGAGGGCCGCGAGCACCACGAGGATCGCCGCCCCGAGCCGCCGCGCGACGACCGCCACCTGCAGCGCCCCGACCGTCGCGATGACCGCACCGACGGCCAGCACGGCGACGAGGGTGGCGACGACCGCGGCCAGCGCCGGGAGGCCCGGGAAGCCCGCGTACGCGTCGGAGCCGATCGCGAGAAGCGCAGCCGCGAATCCGAATCCCGCCGCCGCGCGCACCCGCAGCGCGAACGCGCGGGAGAGCGTCATCCCGAGAGCCGCCGGGTGGAGTCGGTCGATCGTCACGGCCGTCGAGAGCGCGCCGAGTGCGATCGAAGATCGGGCGACGCCCGCCTCGTCGGCCCCCGCGAGGTCGGCGAGCCACTCCTCGCGATAGCGGGCTCGCACGAGTGCCGGAAGGCTGCGTGCCGCGAGCCGCACGACGGCACCGGAGAGCCCGCTCATGCGCCGGCCATCCCGGGACGCATGGCCGGCCGGGTCGCGGGCGCGCGGGTGACCGCCGCACGTGCGGCCTCCGCTCCGTCGGCGGTGAGGCGGTACAGCCGGCGCCGTGGACCGCTGCGGTCGGGGTCGTCCTCCCATTCCGAGTCGACCCACCCCGCGCGCTCGAGCCGTTCCAGGATGGGGTAGACGCTGCCCGCCGGGCGTGACGTGAGGCCGACGATGCGCAGGCCCCAGATGTGCTCGGGCTCGCCGAGCAGGGCCGCGAGCACGTCGAGGGTGGCGGGGGTGAGGCGGCTGAGCGGCTCCATCCCACAAATCTACCTATATAGAGATAGAGCGCAAACCGCGACGAGCGCGCCCACGAACCCGAGCAGCAGGAACGGTCCGAACGGGATGCGCGCAGCCCTCCCCCGCCGCATCAGCACGACCAGCGACACGACGCCGCCGCTCAGGAACGCGATCACCGGCGACGCGAGCGCGACGGTCACCGTCGGCGACGCGAGCCCCAGCACTGCGGCGAGCTTCACATCGCCCATCCCCATGCCCCCGGTGAGCGCGAGCAGGAACAGCATCCCGCCGTACGCCGACCCGGCGACGAGCGGCACGAGCGGGAAGGCCCCGGTCGTCGCCCACGACCCGGCCACCGCGAGCAGTCCGACGACGAGCCCCGGCACGACGAGCCGGTTCGGCAGCCGATGTTCGGCCAGGTCGATCCTCGTGAGCTCCGGCGCCACCGCGGCGACGTAGAGAGCCGGGATGGCGGCGACCAGCGGGCCGATCGCGAACCACGCGAGCACCCCGAGCGCGAGCGTCAGCGGAAGCTGCCACCCGATCCGTCGCATGCCCGGATGCTAACCGCGACGGCCGGTCAGGCGCGCGATCCCTCCGCAGGGCCGAACACGACGACCGTGGTGAGGTCTTCGGTGATGTCGCGGAAGCGGTGACCCTCCCCCGCCGGCACGAAGATCACCGAGCCGGGCCCGACCGGCACCGACCCCGTGTCGTCGCCGGTGAACGTCGCGCGACCGGAGAGCACGACGTAGATCTCGTCCTCGGTGTGCGGCGACTGCGGATCGGAGCCGCCGGCGGGGATGCGGTACAGCCCGACGGAGAGGTCGGGCACCGAGAGCTGCTCGACGTAGCCGTCGGCCTCGGAGAGCGGGAGGAGCTGCATCCCCTCATCGTCGCGAGGCGGCGGGCGGCCCGTCGAGAGCCACCCGCCGCCGCGTGGACGTCACCTCACGCCAGCTCGTTGCCTTCCAGCATCTCGGTCACGAGGGCCGCGATGGCCGAGCGCTCCGAGCGGGTGAGGGTGATGTGCGCGAACAGCGGATGCCCCTTGAGCGTCTCGATGACCGAGGCGACGCCGTCGTGGCGTCCGACCCGCAGGTTGTCGCGCTGGGCGACGTCGTGGGTGAGCACGACGCGGGAGTTCTGTCCGATCCTCGAGAGCACCGTGAGCAGCACGTTGCGCTCGAGCGACTGCGCCTCGTCGACGATCACGAACGCGTCGTGCAGCGACCGGCCGCGGATGTGCGTGAGCGGCAGCACCTCGAGGATGCCGCGTTCGACGACCTCCTCGAGCACGTTGTCGGACACGAGGGCGCCGAGGGTGTCGAAGACCGCCTGCCCCCAGGGGTTCATCTTCTCGTCCTTGTCGCCGGGCAGGTAGCCGAGTTCCTGACCGCCGACCGCGTAGAGCGGACGGAAGACCATGATCTTGCGGTGCTGCTGCTTCTCGAGCACGGCCTCGAGTCCGGCGCACAGCGCGAGCGCCGACTTGCCCGTGCCGGCGCGGCCGCCGAGGGAGACGATGCCGATCTCCGGGTCGAGCAGCAGGTCGATCGCGAGGCGCTGCTCGGCGCTGCGACCGTGGAGCCCGAAGACATCCCGATCACCGCGCACCAGCTTGAACTCGCCCTTGCCGGAGACCCGGCCGAGGGCAGACCCGCGATCGGAGTGCACCACGAGCGACGTGTTGATCGGCAGATCGGCGACGGCGCGCGACGACATCGTCTCGGTCTCGTAGAGGTCGGCCATCTGCTCCGACGAGAGGTCGACATCGGCCATGCCGGTGTAGCCGGAGTCGACCGCGAGCTCGGCCTTGTACTCCTCGGCGGTGAGGCCGATCGACGCGGCCTTGACGCGCATCGGAAGGTCTTTCGACACGACGGTGACGTCGAGCCCGTCATTCGCGAGGTTCATCGCGACGGCGAGGATGCGCGAGTCGTTGTCGCCGAGCTGCAGCCCCGAGGGCAGTACCGACTGGTTCGAGTGGTTGAGCTCGACTCGGATCGATCCGCCTTCCCCGGCGGCGATCGGGAAGTCGAGTCGCTCGTGCTGACGGCGCAACTCGTCGAGGTTGCGCAGCGCCTGACGGGCGAAGTAGCCGATCTCGGGGTCGTTGCGCTTGGCCTCGAGCTCGGTGACGACGACGACGGGAAGGACGACGGCGTGCTCCGCGAACCGGAAGATCGCCTTGGGATCGCTCAGCAGCACCGAGGTGTCGAGGACGAACGTACGCTCCCCCTGCTTCGGCTTCCCACCTCCGCCCTTCGAGGCTGCGGTGGTGGTGTTCTGCTGGGGCTTGTCGAGCGCGGGCACTCCCACTCCATCCCCGGGTGTTCCCCCGGTATGTGTTCGGAGCGGCCACTTCAGCACGGAACGAACTTATGTGGCCGTTCCGACCAGGCGCCGTGCCTGATGTCGTCACGCTAACCCCGCCCCGGAGACTCCACCGTGCCGACACGCCCCGGGCGCCGGTTACGAACCTGTGAACTTCACGGAGAGGTGGATGCCGTGAGCCGGTCGCGCAGGCGATCCGAGTGCGCGAGCAGTGCTGGCGGGCGGCATCCGGTCGGGTGCGAACGTGACGCCGGCGCGGCTCTGCGCCCGAACCTCAGAGCGACGTGGAGTAAGAGAGGAGCGCTGCGCGCAGCATCGCGAAAGTCTCCTCGTCGGTCGTGGCGTGAGCCGAGAAGCGCACACGATCGTTGCGGATCGTCGCCGTGATGCCGTGATTGTGCAGCGACGCTGCGAGAAGCGTGAGCTGCTCGGGCGAGGGCTCCACCACGATGATTCCCGCGCGCTCCGCCTCCGCGCGCGGCGAGACGACCGGAAGCGCATACTCGTCGGCGAGGTCGATGATGCGGCTCACCCGTTCGGCGATGGCCGCGTTGAGGGTCGGCACCCCCACGCGCTGGATCTCCTCGAGCGCGGCGGCGAGACGACCGGCGGCGACGGGGTCGGCGTGGCTGATCTGGAACGCGGCGGCTCCGGCGACGGGCGGGGTGACGCGGTCGTACGCACCCTCCTCGCCCGCGACGAAGCCCGACCACACCGGCGTGAGGTGCTCGCGCGCGCGATCGCTCAGCGCGAGGAAGCCCGTGCCCATCCCGGCGCGCACCCACTTCTGGCCACCCGAGGCGACGACATCCGCGACCTCGTAGGGGGCATCGATGACGCCGAAGCCCTGGATGGCGTCGACGATGAGCAGGCGGTCGCCGATGACCTGGCGGATGCCCTCGAGGTCGACGAGGAACCCGGTGCGGAAGTCGACGAGGCTCACCGCGACGGCGACGACCGATGACGTGAGCTGGTCGCGCAGGTTGCCCGGCGTGACCTTGCCGTCCTCGGTCTCGAGCCAGAGCGGCTGGAGCACCCCGAGCGCGTCGGATGCCCGCGAGGCGGCGAAGGTGAGCGACGGGAACTCGGTGGGCGAGAGCGCCACCCCGCCGGTCAACCCGAAGGCGACGTGCATCAGAGCCTGGGATGTGTTGGGCTGGAACACGACTTGGTCGGGGCGGAATCCGCCGACGGCGGCGACCGCGTCGCGCATCCGATCGTGCTGCATCAGCAGTGCGGCCGTCGATCCGAACCGCAGGTGCGACAGCGTGTCGCTCAGCGCCGTCTGCTCCTCGAGCACGGTGCGGCCGACCGGCGCGAGGCGCGCGTAGTCGAGGTAGCCGGGTTCCTCCCCGAACCGTGCCTGATAGTCCCCCAGGTTCACGCCGTCACTTCTCCTCGCTCGATGTGCCCCTCCATTGTGTCGACTCGGGGTCGACGCGGCGATTCGAGCAGGCGATCGACGAGCTCCTCGACGGCCTCGTCCGCTGCGGCTCCGGGGTCGATCGACGTGGTGAGCCGGTCGAGCAGCAGCCCGTCGATCGCGTAGTGGAGGAGGATGATCTCAGTCCGGCCGCCGGGCAGGCCGGCCTCGCGGTTGAACCGCACGTCTCCCTCGAGCCCCGCCCGAAGCCACCCGCCGAGCACGTCCGCCACGTCGGGGCGGCGTGCGGCCTCGAGCCGCAGCTCGAACAGTGCGAGCGTCACGTCGCGTTCGGCGGTGAGGCGCGACACGATGTCCCGGATGTAGTCGCGGAACAGTTGTCGGTCGGGCGCGCGCTCGGCGAGGGCGGCGTGCACGACGGGGTCGGGCGCCAGCCGTTCCCCGATCCGTGCGACGAGGGCGTCGAGCAGGGCGGCGCGCGTGCGGAAGTAGTTGGACGCGGTGCCCGCGGGAGCTGCGGCAGCGGCGTCGACGGCACGGTGGGTGAGCCCGCGGGCTCCCTCGCGGGCCAGCACGTGGATGCCGGCATCCGTCAACTCGCGGCGCCGATCGTCGTTGCGCACCATGGCCCGAGTCTAGCGGCACCCACTACGGCTGTAGTACATTGTCGATCACTCAAGTACTACATCTGTCGTGATTGGAGTCGCATGCGCCCGCTGACCTACTACGTCGCCGTCACCCTCGACGGCTTCATCGCGGCCCCCGACGGCGACGCGAGCGCGTTCCCGGTCGAGGGCGACCACATGGAGGTGCTCATGCACGAGTTCACCGACACCATTCCGACCCACGTGCAGGCCGCCGTCGGGCTGGAGGCCGATTGCTCCCGCTTCGACACCGTGATCATGGGCTGGCTTACATATACGCCCGCCCTCGACGTCGGCATCACCCATCCCTACGCCCATCTCCGCCAGATCGTCGCGACGCGCTCCTCCCGCCACCTGGCCGACGGCATCGAGACGACCGGCGACCCCGTCGGCACCGTGCGAACCCTCAAGCGCGAGCCCGGGACGGGCATCTACCTCGCCGGAGGCGGCGAGCTGGCGGGAGCGCTCGTCGACGAGATCGATCGCCTCGTGCTCAAGCTCAATCCGTTCGTGCTGGGCGAGGGCATCCCGCTGTTCTCGGGCACGGCAGCCCTACGACGGTTTCGTCCCGTCGCGAGCCGCGAGTTCGAGTCCGGGGTGCGCATCACCGAGTACGAGCCTCAGGCTCCGTAACGGCGATCCCTCGTAGCGTAGGCGCGCAGCGCGCGCAGGAAGTCGACCTCACGGAGGTCGGGGCCGAGGGACTCGAGGAAGTAGAACTCGCTGTGAGCGCTCTGCCAGAGCATGAAGTCGGAAAGGCGCTGCTCACCCGACGTGCGGATGATGAGGTCGGGATCGGGCTGGCCCTGCGTGTAGAGGTGTTCGGCGATGAGCTCCGGGGTGAGGAGCTCGGCGAGGTCGTCGATCGATCCGCCGCCCTTGCCGTGCTGGCGCACGATGCTGCGCATGGCATCCGCGATCTCCCGGCGCCCGCCGTAGCCGACCGCGAGGTTGACGTGCAGTCCCGCGTTGCCGGCGGTGCGGTCTTCGGCCGCTTGCAGCACGTCGATGAGCTGCTGCGGCAGCCCCTCGGCATTGCCGACGTGCTGGATGCGCCAGTCCGCAGCGCGCGACAGATCGTCGGCGAGGTCGGCGATGATCTCGAACAGTTGCCTGAGCTCGGTGTCGTCGCGGCCCGTGAGATTGTCGGTCGAGAGCAGATAGATCGTGACGTGACGGATGCCGAGCGCGTCGCACCAGCCGAGGAACTCGCGCATCTTGGCCGCCCCCGCGCGGTGGCCGTGCGCGGCCGTCTCGAGCGCCTGCTCGCGCGCCCACCGTCGATTGCCGTCGATGATCATGCCGACGTGGTGGGGTCGGGGGAGGTCCGCGAGCTCCTTGCGCAGACGAGCCGAGTAGAGCCCATACAAGAGGCCCCGGCCTGATGCGCCCTTCCGTTGTGGCACCTGACTAAGGTAGTCGACGCCTCCCAGGGTGTTGACCGCGAGTCCCCGTACACTCCCCGCATGCCCACCGCATCGACCGAGGTCGAGCCCGATCTGCCCAACATCCCCCTTCTCGACGACGCGATCGCGCATCCCGACGACGAGCAGAAGCCCACCTGGCGCGGTTGGATCCATGCCGCCACGGCCCCCGTCGCGCTCGTCGCGGGCATCGTGCTCATCGTGCTCGCCGACGGCGCCGCTGCGAAGGCCGCGTCGGCGATCTTCATGGCGTCGTCGATCCTGCTGTTCGGCGTCTCCGCGGTCTACCACCGGTTCAACTGGAGCCCGAAGGTCAAGGCCGTGTTCCGCCGGCTCGACCACTCGAACATCTTCGTGCTCATCGCCGGCACCTACACGCCGCTCGCGGTGAGCGCCCTCCCCTTCGACAAGGGCATCGTGCTGCTGTGCGCGGTCTGGGCCGTCGCGCTGCTCGGCATCCTGTTCCGCGTCGTGTGGGTGCACGCGCCGCGCTGGTCGTACGTGCCGCTCTATGTCGGGCTCGGCTGGGCTGCGGTGTTCTACGCCGTCGACCTCGTGTCGTTCAACCCGGTCGCGATGCTGCTCGTGCTCATCGGCGGCCTCTCCTACACCGCGGGCGCGATGTTCTACGGCTTCAAGAAGCCGAACATCTGGCCGGGCCGATTCGGCTTCCACGAGCTGTTCCACACCTGCACGGTCATCGCCTTCCTCTGCCACTGGACGGCGATCCTGCTCATCGTGCTGAACCCGCTCGGCTGGTAGTCACTCGTCGCGCGCGGCGGCCTCTTCGGCATCCAGCTGCTCGTTGATCGCCGCGCGGTAGGTGACGCGACGCGTGCGACGCACCATGTCGACGATGAGCAGCACGACCACGACGACGATGCCGAAGGTGATCACGAACCCCCAGACCCCAGGGGTGACGATGTTCGGATCGATCTCCTCGCCCGCGGGGGGCGTCGACAGCCAGAGCACGGGGAGCCTTCCGATCGGATTAACCTGTAGTCCAGGGTAACGGAGGCAGGATGGTCGACTCAGCGCTCGCGGAGCGGTATGGGCGCACCGACGTCGACCGACGACGACGTCTCACGCTCGCGGTCGTCGCTGCCGTCGGCGTGCTGCTCGTCGTCGTCGCCTGGGTCGTCTGGGTCGGGCTCTTCAGCCCGTCGGCGAGTCTCGAAGCCCGCGACACGGGCTATACCGCACCGGGAGGCGGCGCGCTCACGGAGTCGGACACGAGCGTCGACATCCGCTTCGAGGTCACGACCGAGCCCGGAACGCCCGTGTCATGCGCCCTGCAAGCGCTCAACGAGCAGTTCGCCATCGTCGGCTGGAGGATCGTCGAGCTCGCCCCGGGAGACACGATCACCCGTTCGTTCGTCGAGAACGTACGCGTCACAGAGCCGGCCGTCACCGGGTTGATCTACCGCTGCTGGCTGACCTAGCATGGGGCGATTGCCCGGCTTCGGCCGGGCTCGCGTTTTATCCGGGGCACGTCCCCTCATCCCGCAAGGAGCACCCGATGTCCGACGCCGACGCCACCACCTGGCTCACCCAGGAGGCCTACGACCGCCTGTCCGCCGAGCTCGCCGAGCTCGAAGGTCCCGCACGCCTCGACATCGCCAAGAAGATCGAGGCCGCGCGTGAAGAGGGCGACCTCAAGGAGAACGGCGGCTACCACGCCGCGAAAGACCAGCAGGGTCAGATCGAAGCGCGCATCCGCTCCCTCGCCGCGCTCCTGCGCGACGCAGTCGTCGGTGAGCCCCCCGCGGCCTCGGGCGTCGTCGAGATCGGCACCGTCGTCACCGCCAAGATCGCGGGCAGCGAGTCGCGCTTCCTGCTCGGCAACCGGGAGATCGCGGGCGACGCGAGCGACATCGACGTCTACCCCGCGACGAGCGCCCTCGCCGTCGCGATCCTCGGGCTGAAGGTCGGGGCGACGACGACGTTCACCGCGCCGTCGGGCAAGGACATCTCCGTCGAGGTCGTCAAGGTGGAGACCTACACGGGCTGAGCTCTCAGGCTCGCGTGTCGACCCGCGGGCGGTAGCCGGCGTCCCGCAGATGCTGCAGCACCTCTTCGGCGTGCCGCGTGCCCTTCGTCTCCATGTGGATCTCGATGCCGACCTCGGTGATCTGCAGCCCCGTGCCGTGCCGGGTGTGCAGCACCTCGACGACGTTGGCATTCGCCTCGGAGATGATCTCGGCGATGCGCGCGAGCTGTCCGGGTCGGTCGGGGAGCGGGATCTCGACCCTGAGGTAACGGCGGTCGGCGACGAGACCGCGGCTGATGACGCGCTCCATGATCATCGGGTCGATGTTGCCGCCGGAGAGGACGACGACCGTCGGTCCCGTGAGCTCCATATCGCCGGAGAGCAGGGCCGCGACGCCCGCACCACCGGCGGGTTCGACGACGAGTTTCGCGCGCTCGAGCAGCACGACGAGGGCGCGGGCGATGTCGTCGTCGCTCACGGTGACGACGTCGTCGACCGTGCGGCTGATGATCTCGAAGTTGAGGGTGCCCGGTCGGGCGACCGCGATGCCGTCGGCGATCGTCGGGCCGACGACGACCGGCAGGATCTCGCCCGCGGCGAGCGATGCCGGGTACGGAGCCGCATTGCGTGCCTGCACGCCGATGACGCGGATGTCGCGGTCGGGCGCGGCGAGCGCGAGGGCCGACGCGATGCCGGAGATGAGTCCGCCCCCACCGATCGGCACGATGACGGTGGCGACGTCGGGCACCTGCTCGAGGATCTCGAGCGCGACCGTGCCCTGGCCGGCGATCACGGCGGGGTGGTCGAACGGCGGGATGAACACGGCGCCGGTGCGCAGGCAGAAGTCTTGGGCGGCGGCGTTCGTCTCGTCGAAGACGTCGCCGTGCAGCACGACGTCGGCTCCGTAGCCCTGAGTCGCCTGCAGCTTCGGCAGCGCGACGCCGTTGGGCATGAAGATCGTCGCGCGGATCCCGAGTTCCCGAGCCGCGAGCGCGACTCCCTGCGCGTGGTTACCGGCCGACGAGGCGACGACGCCGAGGGCGCGCTCCTCGGCGGTCAGCTGCGACAGCCGGTTGTAGGCGCCGCGGATCTTGTACGACCCGGTGCGCTGGAGGTTCTCGGTCTTGAGGAACACCTGCTGCCCGGCGATCTCGGAGAGGAACCGCGAGCTCTCCATCGGGGTCACCTCGGCGACGGCGGAGACGCGCTCGCGCGCGGCGTGGAAGTCGTCGAGGGTCGGTCCGGGGAGCGCCGCCCGGTCGAGTTCAGCCCGCACGTCGACGCCCCGGGACGGGAAGCTGCGTGGTGACGTCGGCGACGGTCGGGTGCGGGTTGGTGCGCCAGTCGCCGCGCGCGATGTAGCTGACGGTGTTGTTGAGCACGGCGACGAGCGGCACCGCGAAGAGCGCCCCGGGGA
Source organism: Pseudolysinimonas sp. (assembly GCF_057350545.1). Lineage (NCBI taxonomy): Bacteria > Bacillati > Actinomycetota > Actinomycetes > Micrococcales > Microbacteriaceae > Pseudolysinimonas > Pseudolysinimonas sp. Next base: position 44,622 of record NZ_JBMRCP010000056.1, read on the forward strand.
TACCCGCCGTGAAGCCGCCGGCGGCGACGGCGAGCACGACCGCAAGTGGATGCACCTTCACGACCGACCCGATGAGCAGGGGTTGCAGCACGTGCCCTTCGACCTGCTGCACGAGGATCACGATGCCGAGCATGACGAGCGCTTCGATCGGCCCGAGGAAGACGAGGGCGACGAACACGGCGACCGCCCCCGAGAGCACGGCACCGACGACGGGCACGAACGAGGCGAGGAAGACCGCGATCGCGATCGGGATCACGAGCGGGAACTCGCGGCCCGTGAACGCCCCGAGCAGGAAGGCACCCACGCCGATGCCGATCGCGTCGATCGCCGCGACGGCGATCTGCACCTTCACGAAGGTCGTGAGCGTGATCCAGCCGGCCTCTCCCCCGCCGATGACCGCGGCACGCGCGTTGTTCGGGAACAGCTTCACGATCCACTGCCAGATGCGGCGACCGTCGATGAGGATGAAGAGCGTCGTGAAGAGGGCGAGCACGAAGCCGGCGAGGATGTGACCGCCGAGAGAACCGATCTCGAGCGCCGGATCGATGAGCGTCGACAGGTTGTCGCCGAAGCTCGCGAAGAGCCCGTCGACGTAGTTCTGGATGTCGTCCTCGCTGACGTCGTACGGCGGTTGCGCGAGGAACGCCTTGAGCTCCTCGAACCGCTCGATCGTGCGTGCCTGCAGCGCGGGGAATCCCGCGCGCACCTGGAACACGATGAGGGTGATGAGCCCACCGATGACGGCGATCACGGCGATCTCGTTGACCGCCACCGCGAGCCACTTCGGCCACCCCTTGCTCTGCAACCAGTTGCTGAACGGCACGAGCAGCGCAGCCAGCAGCACCCCGATGAAGAACGGCACCGCGACGTAGCGCAGCTGCACGATGAGGAAGCCGAAGACCGCGATGAGGGCGAGCACGATGAGGATGCGCCACGACCACGCGGCGGCGACGCGCATGCCGAACGCGACCTTGTCGTCGGGCTTCGCCGGGGCCGCCTGGGCGACGGCGGTGGCCACCTCGGCGGCCTTGCGGACGCGCCGACTGGGCGCAGGACGCTTCGTGCCCTCGGCGGGCGTCTCCTCGGCTCGGGCCACGGAGTCAGTCTAGGTGCGGCTCTCCGGTCACACCGCCGGGGTCGCGCTCACGGGGTTGCCGCGGAACGCCACCCCGACGGCATCCCCGGGGGCCGGTTGGAGCGCGACGTCGTGCTGCACGCTCAGCAGCGTGCCGTCGTCGAGCCTCACCGCGGTGCGTCGCAGCGAGCCGAGGAAGCTCGACGCGACGACGGTGGCCGGGATGTACGCATCCTTCGCACTCTTCGCACCCGCACGCGTCGTGCCAATGGTCAGCACGACATCCTCCGGGCGCACGTAGGCGAGCACCGGCCCGTCGGGCTGCGCGTCGCCGAGCAGCGCGAACGTCGACCCGAACGCCGTGACGACACCACCGGCGAGCACCCCCGGAACGCGGTTCGACAGCCCGACGAAGTCCGCGACGAACGGCGTCGCCGGTCGCACGTAGAGGTCCTCAGGAGTGCCGATCTGCTCGATGCGGCCCGCGCGCATGACGGCGACCCGGTCGGCGACGGCGAGCGCCTCCTCCTGGTCATGCGTCACGAACAGCGTCGTGATGCCGAGCTCGGTCTGGATGCGCCGGATCTGCTCGCGCAGCTGCACGCGCACCTTGGCATCGAGCGCCGACAGCGGCTCATCGAGCAGCAGCACCCGCGGACGGGTGACGAGCGCACGGGCGAGCGCGACGCGCTGCTGCTGACCGCCGGAGAGCTGGTGCGCGAACCGCCCGCCACGTTCGCCGAGGCCGACGAGCTCGAGCGCCTCGTGGGCTCGCGCGCGACGTTCCGCCGCGGCGACCTTGCGCATCCGCAGCCCGAACTCGACGTTCTCGAGCACCGTCATGTGGGGGAAGAGCGAGTAGGCCTGGAAGACCATGCCGAGGTCGCGCTTGTTGGTCGGCAGCGTCGAGACGTCGTCGCCATCGATCGTGATCGAGCCCGCGTCGATCGCCTCGAGCCCGGCGAGCGCGCGCAGCGCCGTGGTCTTGCCGCAGCCCGAGGGGCCGAGCAGCGCGACGAACTCGCCGGGGGCGAGCTCGAGCGAGAACTCGTCGAGGGCGCGCATCGCGCCGTAGGCCTTGACGACGCCGCGCAGCCCGACGGAGGCCGGCGACACGACGAGCGAGGTCGCCGCATGGTGAGGTGTGGTCATGGTCATGGCTTGCTCCGATTTCCGGCCGAACCGATGCGGCCGATGACGAGAAGGAGGACGAAGGCGAGCGCGAGGGCCAGGAGCGCGAGGATCGCGGCGACCCACGGGTCGGACTGCGAGAGCTGCAGGATCGCGGTCTGCAGATTGCGGCGGTTGAGGAGGCTCGCGATCGTGAACTCGCCGAGCACCACGGCGACCGTGATGAACGCCGCCGCCAGCACACCTCGGCGGAGGTTCGGCAGCAGCACGCGCCACACCACCACCGGCCAGCTCGCCCCGAGCGATCGGGCCGCCTCGCTCAGCGTCACGACCGGCACCGCATCGAGGTTCGACTGGATCGCGCGGTAGGCGTACGGCAACACGAGGATGCCGTAGGCGAACGCGAGCGTCCACGTGCCACTTCCGAAGATCGTCACGACGATCGAGTACACGGGCGCGAGCCCGACGACGAGCACGATCGCGGGCACGGTGATCGGGATGATGCAGACGAACTCGAGCACGCGTCGCAGCCGCGGGAACGAGATGTGCACGAGAAGCATCGTCGGGAGCAGCACGACGAGCATGATCGCGACGGTCACCCCGGCGAGCACGAACGAGTTGCCGATCGCCTGGAAGAGCTGCCGGTAGTCGCGCGCGTTCTCGGGATCGAACAGCCCCGTCCAGTGCGATCCGGTGTAGTCGCCCGTGAGCCCGTCGCGCAGCGAGAACTCGAGTAGGGCGAGCAGCGGAACGGCGAAGACGACGCCGACGATCACGAGGATGGCGACGCGCGTGGCGGTCGCCGGCTCGAGTCCGAGCGGCACCGGGCCGGTCAGTCGTCGGCTCATCGTTGCCACCTCGAGGTGCGCGCGGCGAGCACCGAGTAGCCCCACATCACGACCACCATCACGACGATCATCCCGAGCGCGAGTGCGCCCGCCATGTTCTCGCGACCGAGGACGGTCTCGGAGACGAGGGCCGATCGGATCTGCAGCGGCACGATCTGCGAGCCCTGGCTGATCAGCGCGGCCGCCGTGGCGTAGGACGAGAAGGCGTTCGCGAAGAGCAGCAACAGGCTGCCGATGAACGACGGCGCGAGGACAGGTCCGGCGATGCGGGTCCAGAACTTCCACCGGGTGCCGCCGAGCGTCGCGTTCGCCTCCGCCCACTGGGCCTTGAGCCCTTCGAGCGCGGGCAGGAACGTGATCACCATGAGCGGCACCTGGAAGTAGATGTAGACGGGCAGAAGACCGGGGACCTGGTAGATCCAGGGGCCGTCGGCGAAGAGCTCGATCCCGAGCGTGTCGCGCAGCCACAGGGTGATGAGCCCCTGCGTGCCGACCGTCGCGATGAACGCGAACGCGAGCATGACCCCGCCGAACTGGGCGAGAACGCTCGAGCCCGACTCGACGACGAACCGCAGGGCCCCCGCGGGCTTCGCTCCGAGCATCGCGAAGCAGACGAGGGCGCCGACCACCGCGCCGACCACCGCAGTGACGGCGGAGACCCAGAACGAGCTCACGAACGTTCCGAGCACGGCCGGTTCGAAGACCCCCAGGATGTTCGCGAACGTGAACGCACCCTCCTCCGTGAGGAAGCCGGTGGCGACCGCGAGCAGGGTCGGGATGGCCAAGAAGACGAGGACGTACACCGCGAAGGGGGTGAGCCCGAGCAGGGCCCACCCCCCACGCGAACGCGTGAGAAGCGTCATGGGAGGCGCGATCAGGAGATCGCGGCGGCCCACTTCTCGGCGAGCAGCGCGGCCGCGGCCTCGGCCTGCTCGGGCGTCGGCGTGACGAGCTCGCCCTCGAGGGCGCCGAGCACGTCGAGCGCCTCCTGGTCGACGGTGCCGTTCTCCTGCAGCGTGCCGATGGTCACCGGGTAGGCGCCGCCGACGATGAAGAGGTTCTGCACCTCGGCGCTGTAGAGGAACTCCATCCACAGGCGAGCCGCCGCCGGGTGCGGGGCGTCGTTGTTGATGGCCTGGTTGTAGAACGAGGTGTAGACCGTGCCGGGCAGGGTCGTGACCTCCCACCCGTCGACGAGGTTCGCGTACGAGAGGTTGTTGTAGCTCCAGTCGAAGGCGACCTTGATCTCGCCCGACGCGATGGCGGCGTCGGTCACGTTGAGCGGCAGGAAGTTGCCCGCGTCGTTGAGCTCCTCGAAGAAGTCGACGCCGGCCTGGAAGTCATCCAGGTCGCCGCCGTTCTGCACGGTGGCGAGGCCGACCGCGGCGAAGGCCGAGCCCGCCTGCGTCGGGTCGCCGTTGATGGCGACCGCGCCCCGGTAGTCGTCGCCGAGGAGGTCGTCGAGCGACTCCGGCTTCGGCACCTCGTTGGAGTTGTAGCCGATCGACATCGAGCCCGTGTAGTCGTTCACCCAGAGGCCCGTGGCCTCCTTGTTCGCGTCCGGGATCTCGTCCCAGTTGACCACCTGGTAGGGCGCGAAGTAGTCGAGCGAGTCGAGAGCGACCGCGGTGCCGAGGTCGAAGACATCCGGAGCCGTGTCCTGCCCGCGGAGGTTGTCGGCGGCGGCGATCTCCTCGGCCGACGAGATGTCCGGGTCGGCGGAGTTGACGATGATGTCGTACTTCTCCTCGAACAGCGCCTTGATCTCGCCGTAGTTCGCCCAGTTGTCGGGCAGCGCGATGACGTTGAGCTCGCCCTCGGCCTGCGCGGCCGCGATGAGCGCGTCGAGTCCGCCGAAGTCCTCGGCCGACGTGGCGGTGGCCGCGTCGACGTCCGACGGGGCCGGGGTGTCCGAGCCGGCGCAGGCGCTGAGCCCGACGGCGAGGGCGGCCGCAGCCGCGACGCCGACGATGGCACGCGTGGTGATCACAGATTCCTCCGTTGTGGTGGGGATGGCCGCGGCAGACCCGCGACGGAGCGACGGTAGGTGCGCCGATCGACACGCCGGCAGCCCGACGGTGAACAGCGGGCGACGACCAGGTGTCCGCGGCGCTGGCTAGTGTCGAAGCGTGCCGGAGCGGATGTCAGCGGCGAGCGCCCGACGGGTCGCGCTCGCGGCGCAGGGCTTCGGCATCCCTCGCCCCGCGGAGGTCGGAACGCGTCAGCTCAACCTGCTCCTGCAGCGTCTCGGGGTGCTGCAGATCGACTCCGTCAACGTCTTCGAGCGCAGCCACTACCTCCCGGTGTTCGCGCGGCTGGGCGCGTATGACAAGACGCTGCTCGACCGGCTGACTCTCCGGCCGAAGGCGCCGTACCTCGAGTACTGGGCGCACGTCGCCACCTTCGTGCCGCGCGACGACTGGCCACTCTGGAAGTGGCGCATGGCGCGCATGCGCGAGAAGTACACCCGCCCCGGGGAATGGGTTCCCGCGCATCCCGAGATGATGCGGTTCGTGCTCGACGAGTTGCGTACCCACGGGCCGAGGGCGGCGAGCGACATCGAGCACGAAGAGAACGTGCGGCGCGGTCCGTGGTGGGGGCTCTCCGACATCAAGGAGGCGCTCGAGTACCTGTTCGTCTTCGGCGATGTCGTCACCGCCGGGCGGAAAGGGTTCGAGCGCGTCTACGCGCTGCCCGAGCAGGTGCTCTCCCCCGCCCTGCTGAACGCCGAAGTGCCGATCGACGACGCGCAGCGCGAGCTCGTACGCCGCGCGCTCCGGTCGCACGGCATCGGCACGGCGAAGGACATCGCCGACTACTACCGGCTCTACGTGGCGACCACCGCGCGACTGCTCGACGAACTCGTGGAGGCCGGCGAGGCGGAGCGCGTGAGCGTGGAGGGCTGGAAGGCGCCCGCCTATCTGGCGACCGGTGCGCGCATCCCGCGGCGCATCGAGACCGCGGCGCTGCTGTCGCCCTTCGACCCGGTCGTCTGGGAGCGCGATCGGGCTCTGCGGATGTTCGGATTCCACTACCGCATCGAGATCTACACGCCCGCCCCGAAGCGCGTGTACGGCTACTACACGCTCCCCGCGCTCGTCGACGACCAGCTCGTCGGCCGCATCGACCTCAAGAGCGACCGTCAGGCGGGCGTGCTGCGCGTGCAGTCGGCGTGGCGCGAGGAGGGCGCCCCCCGGGATGCCGTGGAGCGGCTCGTGCCCGTGCTGCGGGAGACGGCGGCGTGGCAGGGTCTCGGCGACATCACGGTCGCCGACCGCGGCGACCTCGCACGTGACCTCGCCGCCGCCCTGGGCACCTCCGTGGTCGAGTAGCGGCTCCGCCGCGTGTCGAGGTCCCTCCCCGTCAACCTCTCAGAGGCGCGTGCACGTCGACATGATGTGACCATGATCGGGAAGGCCGCCGCGGCCGCCGCCGCGCTCGTCGCCCTGCTCGCCCTGACCGCGTGCGGCCCGGGCTCCCCCACACCGACCCCGGCGACGACACCCGGGAGCACCGCGACCGCCGACCCCGACGGCGGGGCGACGTCCGGGCCCCCGGAGCTCGCCGCCGACCGCCCGACCCCGCGCTTCGAGACATCGTGCGACACCCTCGTGCCGGCATCCCTGCTGACGCCGATCCTCCCCTTCGCGTTCGAAGCCCACGACGTGCTGCGCACGGAGTACTTCGCGTCCCCCTCCATCCCCCGCCACGGCGCTGTGGCGCAGGTCGGCGGTCTGCTCTGCGAATGGTCGAACGGCGAGCCCTACTCGAGCGAGACCGGGTCGAGCGCGTTCCACGGCATCCAACTCTCGGTGCTGCCGGACGCGACGAGCGGCTGGGAGCTCTTCGCCGGGTACTACGGCTTCGCCCCGACGGCCGACTCCGTGTCGTGCTTCGCGGCGAGCGGAGTGTGCAGCCTCGACGTCCATGCGGACGGCTACTGGTTCTCGGCAGAGATCGCCACCACGGTCGGCGCGGGGACGGAAGCGGCGGTACGGGCGTTCGGCGATCACCTGCAGGCCGCGACCGCAGGCTTCGGCACGCTGCGGGAGCCGTGGTATCCGGCAGGGCTGCAGGTGATCCCCTCCGACTGCGACGTGACCCTCCCGGCGACTCTCGTCGGTTCCGTGTTCGGCTCAGGCCACGAGCTCTACGAGGGCGACGGCGGCGGGGGCTGGAGTCTCTGGGCCGAGGCGATGTCGCGCAACGGTGGCTTCGGCTGCGGCTGGTTCGGCGGCGTCGAGACGATCAGCGTCTCGTGGCAGCCCGGCGGCGCGTGGCTCGCCCGGCACCTCGGCGTGACGACGAACGGTACCGAGGTCGACGTGCCGGCGCTCGCCGCCGACGGTGTCGCGCGGATGACGTCGCACTCCGACGGTTCGTACCGCATCGACCTCGTCGCCCACGGCACCTGGGTGTCGACCGTCGTCAACGGAGCGCCCGACTCCGACGCCGGGGCGCGGCAGCTCGCGCACCACGTCGCGGGGCTGTTCGCCCCGTAGGAGGTCTCGACACGGTCGCTGCGCGACCTACTCGACCACCGAGATCAGAAGCGGGCGGCGTTGCCCTGCAGGCGTGCGACGCGGTCCTGGATCGGCGGGTGCGTCGAGAACAGGCGGGCGAGGAAGCCCGGGCGGTTCGGGTCGGAGATCCACAGGTGCGACATCGACGTGTTGGTGCGCTTCACCGGTCGCCCGTACTCACCGAGCTTCTGCAGGGCCGAGGCGAGCGCCTCGGGGTGCCGCGTCGTGAGGGCGCCCGTGGCATCCGCCAGGTACTCCCGCTGACGCGAGACGGCGGCCTGGACGACGCCGGCGACGATCGGCGCGAGGATCGCCGCGACGATGCCGATCGCGAGGATGATGAGCGCGGCGGGACCGGCGTTGCTGTCGCGACTGCGACCGCCCCAGAAGATCATGCGGAAGATGATGTCGGCGATCAGACCGATCGCGATGACGAGGCCGAACACGATGAGCGAGACGCGGATGTCGTAGTTCTTGACGTGGCCCATCTCGTGGGCCATGACGCCCTCGAGCTCCGAGTCGGTCATGAGTTCGAGGAGCCCCGTGGTCGCCGCGACGACGGCGTGCTCCGGGTCGCGGCCGGTCGCGAACGCGTTCGGCGCCGGGTCGTTGATGACGTAGACCTTCGGCATCGGCATGCCCTCGGTGATCGCGAGGTTCTCGACGATGCGGTAGAGCCGCGGCTCGTCAGACTTCTGGATCTGGTGGGCACCGGAGAGCGCGAGGGTCTGACGGGTCGCCATGAAGTACTGGAACACCGCGTAGGCCGCCGCGATGACGACCGTGATGATCGAGATCATCCAGTCGCCGTAGAGGAAGGTCGGGATCAGGCTGAGGGCGGCGATGATCAGCATGAACAGCACGATGATCAGGATGGTGTTGCGCTTGTTCTTCGCGATCGCGGAGTACATGTTCTTCAGTTCCTCGAGAGCCGGGGTCCGGGTATGAAACGACTCCGCCGGTCAGTCAACCGGCGGAGCCTGAGTCACTTCTTAGAATTGAACCTTCGGCGGCTCCGCGATGGCCGACGGCTCGTCGACCTCGAAGAACTCGCGCTCGTGGAAGCCGAGGCCGCGCACGAAGAGCGTGTTCGGGAAGACTTTGATCTTCGTGTTGAGCTCGCGCACGCCGCCGTTGTAGAAGCGACGCGACGCCTGGATCTTGTCCTCGGTGTCGACGAGCTCGCCCTGGAGCTGGAGGAAGTTCTGGTTGGCCTGCAGCTGCGGGTACGCCTCGGCGACC
>NZ_JBMRCP010000006.1:0-42460 GCF_057350545.1 Pseudolysinimonas sp.
GAACGGCAGACGGAGCGACGGACATGGCGGTGCCTTTCGGATCGAGATGCAGCACGTTCAGCCCTTGACGCTTCCGGCGAGGATGCCGTTGATGAAGTGCCGCTGGAACGCGATGAAGATGACGAGGGGCGGGATGAGGGCGACCGACGCGGCGGCGGGCAGCTCCCCTGTGAGGGTCGCGTAGTCGGCGGCGATCTTGTTGCCCGAGATCGTCGCCGCGAGTGTCGAGAGCATCACCTGGAGGGTCGCCATCCGTTCGGAGCTCGCGACCACGACGGGCCAGACGAAGTCGTTGTAGATGTTCATGACCGTGAGCACCGCGAGGCCGGCGAGACCGGGGCGGATGACCGGCACGACGATGCGCCAGAAGATGCCGAACTCGCCGCAGCCGTCGACCCGCGCCGCATCGAGCAGCTCGTCGGGAACCGCGGCGATGACCTGCCGCATCCAGAAGATCGCGAACGCGTCGACGGATCCGGGGAGGATGAGCGCCTGGTAGGTGTTCACCCAACCGAGCTCCTTCATCTCCAGCAGCAGGGGGATGATGAGCACGATCGTGGGCAGCATGAGCGTCACGAGCACGGCGCCGAAGAGCAGGTTCTTGCCCGGGAAGTCGTACTTCGCGAAGGCGTAGGCGGCGAGCGGGGCGAAGAAGAGCGTGATCGCCCCCTTGATCACCAACACGATGCCCGTGTTGAGGAAGCCGAGCCCGATCGGCACGTCGGAGAACATCTCGGTGAAGTTGTCGAGCGTGAACGTCGTCGGGTCGAACCCGAGCGGGTCGCGGATGATCTCGATCGCCGGCTTGAACGCCGAGAGGATCGCCCACGCGACCGGCGCGAGGAAGCCGAGGGTCAGCAGCAGGAGGAACAGCTGCGAGCCGACGGCGGGCAGCTGTCGCCGCGCGCGGGCGGGAGTCGGGGTGCGGTTCGTCATCGGGATCAGTCCTTCGCCCGCAGCAGTCGCACGAAGGCGAGCGAGAGCACCATCACGAAGATCACGAGCAGGAACGAGTTGGCCGCCCCGGTACCGAGGTCGCCGCGCGTGATGTGGTTGTAGAGGTAGTAGCCCGCGGTCGTCGTCGAGTTGTAGGGCCCGCCCTGGGTGACGACGTAAGGCTCGGCGAACATCTGGAACACCGCGAGGGTCTGCAGCACGACGGCGAACATCATGGTGCGGCGGATGAGCGGAACGGTGACGCTCCACAGCTGACGCAGACGCGAGGCCCCGTCGAGCGCGGCGGCTTCGTAGACGCTGCCGTCGATCGCCTGGAGTCCGGAGAGCAGGATGATCACGATGAAACCGGTGGTCTTCCAGAGGAAGAGCAGCGCGAGGGTCGGCTTCGCCCACTCGCTCGTCGTGAGCCAGCCGACATCCGGCAGCCCGACGAGGTTCAGAGCGCCGTTGATCGCGCCGTAGTTCTGGTCGAACAGCACGACCCAGATCTGGGCGATCGCGACGAGCGGAGTGACGAACGGCACGATGAAGGCGGTGCGGTAGAAGCCACGCAGACGGGTCTTCGCGTTGTCGAGCAACACCGCGATGACGAGCGCGACCGCGATCTGCACGGGCACGATGAGCAGCCAGAGCACCCCCGAGTTCGCCATCGACGACCAGAAGCCGGGGTTACCGAGCAGGTAGGTGTAGTTGTCGAGCCCGACCCACTCCGCGCTGCCCGCGCCCCGCCAGTTCGTGAACGACAGGCGGAGCGTGAACAGCATCGGGTAGACGCTGAAGGCACCGAAGACCGCCACGAACGGCAGGACGAACACGTACGGCGCGAGCCGGCGGCGCAGCGGGAAGCGCGAGGCTCCCCGTCGCGGCCGGGCGGCCGGACGCACCGTCTCAGGCGCGGTCGTGGCGGTCATCGGAAGTTCCTTCTTCGCGGGTGCGGCGTTACTGCCGGTCGACCAGGTTGGTCTGGATGTCGGCGGTCGAGAGGTCGATGACCTCGCGCGGCGTCAGGTCGCCGTCGAGCATCCGCTGGAGGTTGTTGCCGAGATAGTCGACGGCTCCGCCCCACCAGGAGGGTGTCGGCACGCTGCCCGGGATCTGGGCGCCCGCCTCGGTCGCGACGGCCCAGAGGTCCTGCCCGCCGAGCGACGACAGCGGCTCGAACAGCGCGTTGTCGGGGTCGGCCGCCGGCAGGTACGACGGGATCGACGTGTTGAGTCCGCCGGGGTAGACGTCGTTCGGCCCGTAGACCGCCGTGTACCCGGCCTCGTCGAACATGAGGAACTCGTAGAAGAGCCAGGCGAGTTCGGAGTTCTCGCCCTCCTTCGGCAGGATGAACGACGCTCCGCCCATCGCACCGCTGCGCGGCCCACCGGTCTCCCACGCCGGGAGCGGCATGGCGCGCCAGTCGCCGTGCGTCTCGGGCAGCAGCTGCTCGGTCGCGAAGTCGAACCAGATGGCCCACGGGTAGAAGACCTGCTGGCCGGACTCGAGGGTCGCGATGTCGGTCGGGCCCAGGTACTCCGCGCGTGTGCCGAGCCCCTCCTGCGACACGGTGTCGAGGAAGCCGAGGATCTGCTCGTACTCGGGGGAGTCGATCCGCAGCTCGCCGTTCTCGTCGGCGATGCTCGTGCCGAGCTGGCTCGCGTACATCTCGAGCTGCAGCTGTCCGAGGAACGGGCTCTGCTCGAGGTGGATCGGCGCGGAGCCGGGCACGGCCGCCTGGTAGGCGCGCGCCGCGTCGAGCAGGTCGTCGTACGTCTCGATCGCCTCGGCGTCGACACCGGCGGCCTCGAGCGCCGCGGCGTTGTAGAAGAGCAGACCCGGGTCGAGGTCGAACGGCACCCCGTAGATGCCGCCGTCGAGCGTGTTGACGTCGACCTTCTGCGGCGCGATGTCGTCGACGTAGGGCGCGAGCACGTCGCTCAGGTCCCACAGGTGGTCGGCGAAGCCCGCGACGAGCGAGTCGTCGAGGAAGACGCCGTCCGGCACATCGGTGCCCGTGATGAGGGTGTTCTGGAGCTTGCCACCGATGTCGACGGCTTCGTGGTTCACGACGATGTCGGGGTACTTCTCGTTGAACGCCGCGATCGCCGCGTCGAACACCTCGAAGAGGTCGCCTTCGCGATCCCAGATGGTGATCTCGCCCGACGGAGACGCCTCGGTGGGTGCCTGGAGACGGTCGGCGTCGGGCTCCTCGCCACCGCCGATCGTCGGGCCGCAGGCCGTGAGGACGAGCGTGGCGGCGGTCAGTGCGCCCGCGGCGGCGAGTCGGCGCCGGACCGGGGACGGACGGGATGACCTGAACAGTTGCATGACACTCCTTCGTGATCGAGACCGCGCGGGGGAACGGCGCGGTGCCTCAACTGCGTTTGCCAACGTACGCAAACGGTAGCACGGTTTGCACACGTTGCAAGCGCTAGGCTGATGCCGCCAGGGAAGGAGCCCGGATGCCCGCCACGCTGCGCGACGTTGCCGAGAGGGCGCAGGTCTCCATCCGTACCGTCTCCAACGTCGTGAGCGGCTACGAGCACGTGAGCGACCGGATGCGCGCCAAAGTGCTCGCCGCCATCGACGAACTCGACTACCGCCCCAACCCGGTCGCCCGCACGCTCCGCACCGGCCGCACCGGGGTGCTCGCTCTCGTGGTGCCCGAGATCGACGTCCCCTACTTCAGCGAACTCGCCCGCGACGTCATCAACGCCGCCGACGCCTTCGGCTACCGCGTGCTCATCCACCAGACCGGCCACGACCACGAACGCGAACGCGCGCTGCTCACCGGCGCCGACCGCACGATGCTCTTCGACGGCGTGCTGTTCAGCCCCCTGGTCACCGAGAGCGAACTGCTCGAGATGAACGTGAAGACGTCAATGCCGCTCGTGCTGCTCGGCGAGCACGACTTCGACGGACGGTTCGACCACGTCGCGATCGACAACTTCCGCGCCGCGCACGACGCCACGACGCACCTCGTCTCCCTCGGTCGCCGCCGCATCGCCGCGATCGGCGCGCAGCCGCTCGAGGCCTACGCGACCCCGCGGCAGCGCACGGCGGGCTACGAGGCGGCGCTGCGGGATGCCGGCCTCGCCCCCGACCCCGCGCTCGCCCGTGCCGCCGCGCACTACCGACGCGCGGAGGGCTACCGGGCGGCCCGCGAGCTGCTCGACGAGCACCCCGACGTCGACGCGATCTTCTGCTACTCCGACCTGCTCGCGATCGGCGCCGTGCGCGCGGTCTTCGACGCCGGCCGCACGGTACCGGGTGACGTCGCCGTCATCGGGATCGACGACGTCGAGGAGGGCCACTACTCCCGGCCGAGCCTCAGCACCGTGTCGCTCGACACGCCCTTCATCGCGCATCACGCCGTCGAACGGGTCGTCGCCCGCATCGACGACCCGGGAATCCCCGCGGAGGAGCGGATCGCGCCGCACCGTCTCGTCGTGCGGGAGAGCACCTCCGCCGGCTGACGTCAGGCGACCGGGAGCATGACGGGCGGAGGCTCGCCGGCGTCGGAGAGCGCGCGGGAGACGAGCCGGTGCCGAGTGTCGATCGCCTGCCCCATGTCGCGCGCGAGCTCGGGCCGTGAGCGCACGAGATCGTCGATGACGGTGAGCGGCACGTACAGCACCGCGACATCGGTGACGGCGACGACCTCGGCACCGGCGATCTGTCGGGTCAGTGCCGTGACACCGAGCACGTCGTCGCGCCCGAGCGTCGCGACGGGCAGCCGGGCCCCCTTCGAGGCGTTCACGTACAACTCGACGGTTCCGCTGATGATCACGCGCACGGCGTCGGGTACCGAGCCGCCGGGCTGCACGGTCTCGCCTTCGCCGTAGCGCTGAAGACACGCGCCCTGATCGGCGAGGGCGACGGCCTCGTCGGCGCTCAGGTAGAACCGTGGCGCCAGCCGGATGAGGTTCTCACGCGTCCGTGCCGGCGTCGCGTAGTTGTCGGTGAGGTCGCGATCGAGGTGCAGCCCCACCCGCCGAGCGGCGTACCAGAGCCTCGTGCGGAAGAGCCCGAGCGTGCCGTACGACTTCGCGGGACTGGTGAGCGGGATGCTCACCTCGTACCAGGTCTTGCGGACCGGGATCGCCGAGGCCTCCTCGTCCGGGTGCCGTTCGGGAAGTCCGTTCGCGACCGCGACGATGCAGTCGATGACGGCCTGGGGCGGATCGTCCGTCGCGAACCGCACGGTCGTCGACGCGCAGTACGGCGAGGTCGCCCGTGTGAGGTTGCGGAACGACGATCCGGCGAGCGTCGAGTTGGGGATGACGAGGATGCCGTTGAGCGTGTCGAGGTGCGTCGCCCGCCAGTTGACGGCGACGACGCGGCCCCTGCCGTCGGGCGTCTCGATGAAGTCGCCGATCTGGAACGGCTGCTCGAATAGCAGGAGGAGCCCGGAGAGCACCGCCCCGACGGCGTTCTGCAGCGCCAGACCGATGACGATCGACCCGATACCGAGAGCGGTGAAGAAGCCGCCGACATCCGCGTTCCAGATCCAGCCGAACAGCACCGCGAGGCAGATGACGATGAGCAGCACGCGCGCGATGTCGACGAAGATCGACGGGATGCGGTTGCGCCACGTGCCCTGCTTGGCCGTGACGAAGATCGCCAGGTTGAGCCCGTTGAGCAGCACGAGGATGAGCACGAAGCCGAACGCCGTCGCGGCGACCTTCGGCCAGGTGAACTCCGCGTTGCCCGCCTCGGTCGGGATCTGCGTGAAGAGGATGATGATCGCCGCGAGCGGCGCGAGCACGTTGCGCACGAGCAACACGATGTGCGCCCCCGGCGTGCCGCGGCGCACCATCCCGGTGTGCACCTCGCCGAGCACGAGCAACACGATCGGGAGGCCGACGATCACGGATGTCGCCGGCCAGAACCACGGTTCCGCGACGATGTCGCCGATGCTCGCGAAGACGTCGTCCATGGGCTAGAGCTCGACCGCGGCCGGGTCGACGCGCCAGACCCGCTGCCAGCCCGTGCTCGTCTCGACGACGCCCGCATCGCCGTACGGCAACGCGTCGGGGATCTTGTCGACGACGCGCTGGGTCACGAACACGCCCGACTCGGTCGCGCCGCCCTGGAGCCGGAAGGCGAGGCTCACGGCGTCGCCCCACAGGTCGTAGACCATCGACGAGCGGCCGACGAGGCCGCTCGTGACGGTGCCGGTGTCGATGCCGACACGGATGTGCAGGTCGGCGCCCTGCTGCGCGCCGAAGCGCTCGACGATGCGCGAGATGTCGAGCGAGAACTGCACGGCACGTCGCGCGTTGTCGAGGCGCGGGACGGTGAGGCCGCAACTCGCGAGGTAGCCGGCCCGCGTGCTGCGCACCCGCTCGACGCCGTGCTCCTCGGCCGCGTCGTCGAAGGCGCGGAAGATCTCGTTGAGCAGGTCGAGGGACTTCTCGGAGTCGACGCCGCGCCCGTACTCCTCGAAGCCGACGACGTCGGCGAAGAGCACGGTCACCTCCTGGTGGTCTTCGACGATCGTGCGCGCCCCCTCGCGGTAGCGCTTCGCGACGGTCTCGGGCATGAGGGTGCGCAGCAGCCGTTCGTTCTCGAGCCGCTGCTCCTCGAGCAGGGCGTTCTTGAGCTCGAGGCTGCGGCTCATCTCGTTGAACGCCGTCGCGACGTCGGCGAGCTCGTCGCTCTCGCCGGCCTCCACCTGCACACCCGTCTCACCCGCGGCGATACGGCGGGCGGCATCCCGGAGTCGGCGGAGCGGGCGCACCGCGAGGCCCGCGATGATCACCGAGATCAGGGAGACGACACCGACGATGACCGCCGACGAGATCGCGAGGTTGCGCGTGAACTCGTCGACCGGGGCGAGCGCCTCGCCCGCATCGATCTCGGCGATGATCGCCCAGCGGATGACGCCGTCGGGAGAGATCGGGGCGTAGGCGGCGATCGACCGGGCTCCGACGTAGTTCGCGCTCGTGACGATGCCCGAGCGGCCCTCGAAAGCCAGGTCGACGGCCTTCGTCGTCACGGTCTGGAGCAGGAGGGTCTGTCCGCTCGCGACGGCCTGCGCGGCTCGCTCCGGCGGGAGGCCCGCGGCGGTCGCGGCCGCCAGATACCCCTCGGGGTCTTCGACCAGGTCGCGTGACACGGAGCGCATCGTGCGATCGGTGCCGACGAGGTAGGCCTCGCCCGAGCGGCCGAGCCCGCTGTCCTCCCAGTTGCGACCGCCCGTCATGACGGTGTCGATCCGATCGATCGGCAGCCGCACGGCGATCGCGCCGACGATGGCATCCTCGCTCGCGAGGGGGGCGACCGCCCAGCCGGTCGGCGCATCGAACGCGGGCGCGTAGCCCTCGAAGTCGCCGAAGGTCACCGAGTCGAGCCGGTTGCCCGACATCGCCTGCTGGTAGGCGAGGGCGAGGTTGGTGAAGCTATACGGTCCGTCGACGAGGTCGGCTCCGAGATCGACGTCCTTGTTGACCGAGTAGATGACCTGTCCGGAGACCGAGATGAGCACGAGGCCCGGGTAGTCGTTGAGCCGCGCGAGCCGCCGCAGGTAGTCGTGGTACTCGGCGTGCGCGGCCGACCAGGCCGACCCGTCGCCGGCGTCGTCGACCGCGGACGCGTCGTCGCCGCCCTTCACTGTGTAGTGATACAGGAGGTACCGCGCGGCGTTCGACGACGGGATGAAGCTCGAGGCGTCCGACTCCTGGCCGGAGGCCTCGTTGAGCCTCGGCCCGAAGTCGTCGGTGAAATAGGCCACGAGCTCGGCGTCCTGCTCGGGAGTCAGCACGCCCTCGTCGTCGTCGAGCTCGGCGAACGCGGTCGAGAGCGCCATCTCGGCATTCACGACCGCGCTGTCGCGACTGGCCAGGAGCAGGGAAGCTTCGATCGTGTCGAAGAGGGAGACGATCTCGCGGGCCCGGGAGTCGCGCACCTCGATGAGACGGTCGTTCGCGGCCGTCGTGAGCGACTCGGTGCCGTTGATGTAGCCGATGACGCCGACGACGACGTTCGACCCGACGCTCACGAGCAGCAGCATGAGCAGCAGCAGCGACTTGATGCTCAGCGAGTGACGTTTGCGCGCGCGCAGAGCGAGGTGATCGCCCGGAGCGTCGTCGACCGTCACCGCGGGGCCTCCTGACAGCCTTCGAAAGAGTTGACTCACTTTAGCGGCTGGTACGTTCAGCGCATCCCCGGCGAGATCCGGGGATGATATGAGGACACGTCCACCAAAACCCCAGGAGCGCGCATGGCCACGCCCCCGAACAAGCAGACCCGCGAGCAGCAGCGGGAGGCCGCGCGCCTCGCCGCCGCGGAAGCCCGCCGGAAGATGCAGGCGGCCCAGACGCGCAACCGCATCCTCGCGATCGGCGGCTCGGTGGTCGGGCTGCTCGCCGTCGCGGGCATCGTGACCGCCGTCATCCTCACGAACCTCGCGCCCCCGGCCCCGGTTCCGACGGAGCGACTGAGCGGCGACTACGCCGACCGTCTCGAGACGTTCGAGGGGCTCGACGGCACCCACACCGAGAGCCGCGTCACCTACGAGCAGACGCCGCCCGCGGGTGGCCCGCACAACCCGGGCTGGCTCAACTGCGGCGTCTACGCCGAGGAGCAGGTCGACGAGTACGCGGTGCACGCGCTCGAGCACGGGGCCGTCTGGATCACCTACGACCCCGCGTTCACGACCGACGAGGAGGTGGACGCCCTCGTCGCGCTCGCGCCCGACACGTACACCGTCATCTCCCCCTACCCGGGCATCGGCGAGCCGATGGCGATCTCGGCCTGGGGTGCGCAGCTGCGCTTCACCGACGTCGACGACCCCGCGGTCGAGGCCTTCCTCGACGAGTTCTGGCGCTCGCCGAGTTCGCCCGAGCCGAACGCCCCGTGCAGCGGCGCGATCGAGGGTCCCGGCCGGGTCTCGTGAGCCGTCCGCGCGGACGCACCGTCGCGGGCCTCGTGCTCGCGGCGGCGCTGCTGCTGACGGGCGGCTTCGTCGCCGGGCGGCTCACTTCGGGAGCCTCCGGGTCGGTTCCGACGACGGAGAGCGCAGCCGCCGGCTTCCTGCGCGACATGCAGGTGCATCACGCCCAGGCCGTCGAGATGGCGCTCCTCGTCCGTGAGCGCACCGACGACGATGTCGTGCGCACGGTCGCGTACGACATCGCGGTGACCCAGGCCTCCCAGTCCGGAGCGATGTACGGGCTGCTCGACGCCTGGAACCTCCCCCAGCGTTCATCGCAGCCGCCGATGACCTGGACGCTGCTGCCCGTGATCGACGGCTCGTCGGGCGGCGGGCACGAGATGCCCTCCGGCGACACCGGGATGCCGGGGCTCGTGTCGGCCTCGCAGCTCGACGCGCTGCGGGACGCGACCGGCGACGACGCCGTGCGACTCTTCCTCGAGCTCATGATCACCCACCACGAGGGCGGCGTCGAGATGGCGGAGGCGGTGCTCGCCCGCACCGACGTGCCGCAGGTCGTCACCCTCGCGACGGGGATCGAGACGGCGCAGCTCGCCGAGATCGACCTCATGCGCGACCTGCTCGCGAAGCTGCCCGCAGTTCCCTAGCTCTCGACGGTCGCGGCCGCGAGCTGCTCGGCGAAGAGTCGCGCGTAGAGTCCGCCGGCCGCGAGGAGCTCGGCGTGCGCTCCCTGCTCGACGATGCGACCCGCCTCCACGACGAAGATGACGTCGGCGTTCACCACCGTCGAGAGTCGGTGCGCGATCGCCAGCGTCGTGCGGCCCCGCGACGCGTCGTCGAGGGCGCCCTGGACGACGCGTTCCGACACCGTGTCGAGCGAGCTCGTCGCCTCATCGAGGATGAGCACCGCCGGATCCTTGAGCAGCACGCGTGCGATCGCGACGCGCTGCTTCTCGCCGCCCGACAGGCGGTAGCCGCGCTCGCCGACGATCGTGTCGTAGCCGTCCGGGAACGACGCGATGGTGTCGTGGATGTTGGCCGACCGAGCCGCCGTCTCGAGCTCGGCGTCGGTGGCATCCGGCTTCGCGTAGCGCAGGTTCTCGGCGATCGTCGCGTGGAAGAGGTAGGTCTCCTGGCTCACGATGCCGATCGCATCGACGAGCGAGCTGCGGTCGAGGTCGCGCACGTCCTCGCCCGCGAACAGCACACGCCCCGAGGTGACCTCGTGCAGCCGCGGGACGAGGTAGGAGATCGTCGTCTTGCCGGCGCCCGAGGGGCCGACGAAGGCGGCGTAGGTACCCGGCGCGAGCGAGAAGCTCACCCCGGAGAGGGTGGTCGGCGCGTCGTCGGCCTGGTCGGGGTAGCGGAATCGCACCTCGTCGAACGCCACCTCGCCGAGGCGGTCCGGGTCGACCGGCTTCGCGTCGGGACGATCCTGGATGCTGGGGACGAGGTCGAGGTACTCGAAGATGCGCGCGAAGAGCGCCTGCGAGGTCTGCAGGTCGAGGGCGACCCGCAGCAGCCCCATGAGGGGCCACATGAGCCGCGCCTGCACCGTCGTGAACGCGACGACCGTGCCGGCGGTGACCGGGACATCCTGGTACAGCAGCCAGGCGGCGACGAGGTAGATGACCGCCGGGATGGTCGAGAGGATGACGCTCACGATCGCGAAGAACCACTGCCCCGCCATCGCCTGCTGCACCTGCAGCTTGATCTGGCGCTGGTTCTCGTCGGCGTAGCGGCCGACCTCGGTCTGCTGACGGTTGAACGCCTTCGCGAGCAGCACGCCCGACACGCTCAGCGTCTCCTGCGTGATCGCCGTCATGTCGGAGAGCGACTCCTGCGTCTTCGTCGCGATGCGGGCGCGCACCTGCCCGACGTGACGTTGCGCGACGACGAGGATGGGGAACAGCACGACGGCGACGAGTGTCATCTGCCACGACAGCAGGAGCATCGCGACGAGCGCCGCGATCACCGTGACGGTGTTGCCGACGACGCTCTGCACGGTGTTGCTCAGCACGCCCGCGACGCCGCCGACGTCGTTCTGCAGGCGCGACTGGATGATGCCCGTCTTCGTGCGGGTGAAGAAGCCGAGCTCCATCGATTGGAGGTGCGAGAACAGCCGCACCCGGAGCGCACCCATCACGCTGTTGCCGATGCGTGCGGTGAGCAGTGTCTGCGCGACGCCGAGTCCCGCCGAGGCGAACCAGGCGAGCATCATGAGTCCGACGAGCTCGAGCAGCACCGGCACGTCGGGGCGCCCCTCGGGCGGGAAGAGCCCGCGGTCGAAGGCCTGCTGGGTGAGCAGCGGCGGCAGCACCCCGAGGGCCGCGCTGAAGAGCACGAGGGTGATCGTGCCGATGAGCGCGCCGCGATAGGGACGGAACAGCCGGCCGATCCGTGCGATGAGATCCGGGATGCGCGGCGCCTCGGCGTTGAGCGCCTTCTGCAGGTCGGCATCCCGAGCCCCGACGCGGCGGCCGCCGGGTGCCATCCCCCCGCCGCCCATGCTCACGCTCGAAGCCTACGCCGCGGGGTCGCCCGCCGGCCGAGGCGCCGCGGCGTGCGGGGTGGGGCCGTCGAGACTTTTGCGCGGTTAATTGCACATTGCTCCGTCCTCCCGCAGCACTCTGCAACTGAGTGCCGCGTCACCGATCCCCGGTTGCAGAATGTCGCCGGAAGACGGAGCAATGTGCAACTAAGTCGACAAAACCCGAGGCCCGGGATGCGGAACGCCCCGGCCGCGCGGCGACCGGGGCGTTCCGTGTGCTGTGCGGGTCAGGCGACCCGTCGGCGCGGCGCGAACTGCAGCATCGCGGCGAGCGCGAGCAGCGCCACACCGAACTGCACGAGACCGAGTGCGCCGAGCATCGGCATCGTCGTGTCACCCGCGCCGGTGAGGGCGAGGGTCGGCAGCTCCGGCAGCGGGAAGGTCGGCAGGTCGCAGATGGCGGCGAAGATCTCCGCCGACGCCGTGATCGCCGGGTTGAGGAGGTGCGTCACCGTGATCGTGTAGGTCACGTTGTTCGGCACCTGGAACTCGAGCACCGTCGGGGTCGCGGCACCGGTGATGGTCTGCGACGAGATCACCGCGACGGCGAGCGGCGCGACGTTGCCCGGCGCGGGCGGAGGCGTCGACGCGATGACGTCGACCTGGTACTGCGCGCCCGGGTCGAGGTCGTCGATCGTCGCCTCGATGAGCGACTCACCCTCGATCAGGAGGCACTGGAGGTCGAGCACGATGCCGGGCGTGAGCGGGCAGGCGACGAGCGTCTCGGACGCCGCATCCTTGATGCCCGGCAGCGCCGCGTCGGCGATCGTCACCGTGTACGACTTGCCGACCTCGAGCCCCGAGTAGACCTGCGGAGCCGACGCCGACGTCACCGTGAGCGGCGTCGTGTAGCCGGGCACCGAACTACCGGCACCCTCCGTGATCGTCACGACGTAGTCACGACCGACACCGAGGTCGCTGAACGTCGCCGTGAGCGAACCGGTGCCACCGGGCACGTCGCACTGGGTGGCCTTCACACCGACGAGCGGCTGGGTCGGGCAGTCGTGCACGTCGACCGGGTCGGCCGCCGCGAAGACCGTCGTCACGAGCTTGTCGACGATCTTCACCGTGTAGGTGCCGGCCGTCGGGAGCGGGTAGGTGCGAGCCGCCTCGTTCGACGTGGCCGCGGTGAACTCATCCACCTGCACGTCGTTGATGAGCACGAGGTACGTGCGCGTCGGCACGAGCCCGGTCGGCGTCACCGTGAGCTCGAGGTCGCCGCCCACGACGGTGCACTGCTGAACGGTCACCTCGGGCTTCGCCGGGATGTCCGGGCAGGGGTTCGTCGAGAAGCCCGTGCTCGTGACGAGCGTGGCCGCGGCGACGTCGGTGAGGACGACGGTGAGCCCGGTCAGGTTCTCGGGGATGCCGTTGATCGAGAAGTTCTTCGACGTCTCACCGGCACCGGCGACGAACGCGAACTCGAGGCCGCCGTAGGCCGCACCGTCCTTGTGGACGCGGGCGACGTAGCTGCGGCCGGGGACGAGCGACGACGCCGTCACCGAGACCGAGGCGTTGCTCGTGTCGGTCGCCGTGCACTGGTTCGCGGTCACCTGCAGCTGCGAGTTCTGCGGGCACCCGACGACGACGGTGCTGATGCTCTTCGTCAACCCGGGCTGCTGATCGCTCGTCACGGTGAGCGTGTACTTGGCACCCGCCGCGAGGTTCGGCCAGCTCTTGCCGGCGGTGGTCGCGACGAAGGTGTCGAGGAGCTCGACGTCGTTCTTGAAGAGCTTGCCGGTGTAGGTCTGACCGTCGACGAGCTTCGAGATCGTCGCCGTCACCGTGGTCGTGCCGCCCACCGTGTTGCAGACGGTCGCGTCGAGCGTGAGATCGGGCGCCGCGCACGGGGTCGTCGTCTGGTTCTCCCTCTTGACGCTCCAGCCCTTGTTGAAGTCGCGGTCGTCGTGGGCGGTGACGATGACCGTCCAGGTGTTCACCTTCGTCGGGTCGGCGAAGGTGAACTTCTCGGTGAGGCTATTGCCGAAGTCCTTGTCGGCCTTCACCTCGCCGTTGATCACGACGTAGACGTGGTTCGTGCCGTTGTAGCTCTTGAGGTCGACCGAGAGCTCGTAGCAGTTCGCGTTCACGGTCGGCGTGTGCGCGTTCGCGGCGCTCACACCGGCGACGATGCCCGCCGACACGAGGAGCATCACGATCAGGCCGGCGACGAACGCCGCCCAACGAGGACGCCGAGAGCCCGTCTCGACATCGAAGGAGAAGAACGGCGAGCGCGTTCGCAGGGGGACGGAGGACATGCGGGTCTCTCGATCGGATTATGCCGCCGCGAACGGCGCTCTCGATTGCGGGGCTCGAGAGAGACGTGGGGGACGCGGCAGGGGGGATACGGGGGGCACCCGAACGGGGGACGGTCGGGCTCGGTCCTCATTATGGTGGACAGCCCGAACCGCCGCAACTAATGTTTACTCGACTCAGGTCCACCCGCCAGGCTCAGGCACTGGGAGCCCATTCCCGGCGGCACACCTCCGATCCACCAGCACCACCACGCGCCCTCCGCGCCGACTACCCCTCTTCGCGGCAGGGAGCACTCGCAGGAGACCAGTGCCCCATCCTTCCTTCGACGACGTTCGGCGCACGGCCGAAGCCGCGCTCGACCTCGGCGACGGGTCGGCCGCCGTCGCCGTGCTCCGCGCCTCCGCGCGGTGGCTCCCCGCCGAGCACGGCATCGAGTTCCGCGCGCTCGTCGCGAGACTGTCGGATGACGCCTGGCGCGACGACGCCGTCCTCGCGAGCGCGATCGGCGCCAGCTACCGATCGGCGGGTTCGCCCCCGGGTCGCGCCGCGCTCGCCTACTTCTCCGCCGCCGACGTCGCGCTGACCGGTCGCGACGACTCGGCCGACCCGGACCGCGTGACGGTCGGACTGGCACACGCGGCGGCCCTCCGCGGCCTCGGCCAGCTCGACGCCGCGCGGCAGCTTCTGTCACGCACCGAGGCCCTCGGTGCCACGAGCCCCAGGGTCTCCATCCCGCAGCGCGTCGAACTGGCGGCCCGCACCGCCCTCGAATCGGGGATGCTGGCGCTCTTCGAGGGGGAGCTGACAGCAGCGCGGGAACGACTGGAGTTCGCGCGCGGGCTCCCCGCCGACCATCTGACGCGCGCGGAGCGCCTCGAAGCGCTCGGCGGACTCGCCGTCACCGACTACCTCTACACCGGGCTGACTCAGGCAGAAGCCCACTACGCCGAGGCGCGGGAACTCGCGGGTGACACCTCCCTCTGGCAGACCGGCTACGCGGCGCCCGCGCTCGCGGCCGCGGCCCTCGTCAGCATCGAGCGCCACGACCTCGACGGCGCCGAAGCCCTCGAGGCCGAGTTGATGCGGGCGGCGTCGACCACCGAGTGGGAGCCGTTCGCCTTCGTCGTCGCGGGCTACCGCCGCCTGGCACTGCGGCGCTTCGCCGAAGCGCTCGACGAGTTGTCGCGCGCGCGACACGGCCTGCAGTCCTGGGAGCCGCCGGGCCTCGCCCTCTCGGCAGAGGAGGTGCTGAAGGGCACGGTCCTCGTCGCGCTCGACCAGGGCGACGAGGCCTGGAGCGTGTTGCGCGACGTCTCCCCCCACGAGCATCACGCCCTGTGCCCGGCGCGGATCGTCGCGCTGCTGCGCTTCCGCCACGGCGACCTTGGCGGAGCCCGGGACGCCCTGCGCGACTGCGACGCGCTCGGCGACGACCACTCACCCCGCACCCTGGTCGAGGTGCGGATGCTGCGGGCGGCCATCGAGTACGAGAGCGGCGAGTACAACCTTTCCGACGTGCTCTTCGATCGGGGACTCGCCGCGATCGCGCGCAGCGGGTCACGCGCGCCGCTGCGGTTGATCCCTCCCGGGACGCTCGCCGGCCTGAGCGCGCGCGCTCTCACGCGTCCGCACGGGGCCGAGGTCGAGCGCATCCTCGGTCGGATCGTGGAGGCCACGCAGGGCATCGAGACCGCGATCGAACCGCTCAGTCACCGGGAACTGCTCGTGCTGGCCGAGGTCGAGAAGGGATCGACCGTCGCGGGGATCGCGGCGGCGCTCTTCATCTCGCCCAACACGGTGAAGACGCATCTGAGGCGGCTCTACCGCAAGCTCGGCGTCGCGACCCGGGCGGATGCGATCCGCACGGCGAGGTCCCTCGGATTGGGACATCAGGTCACCCGCGAATCACCCGAGTAGACAGGTTCGTCCCTCACCCCATAGTGATTTGATTCTCGAGTTGCATGCGACGCGCCGTCCCTGATCCCGGCGTGCTCGGTACGACATTGGCGGGGCCGTTCGGCTGGTTACCGGAGGCCCCGCCACCCGTTCGACACAGAAAGGCGCCGCCCCCGAGGGGACGGCGCCTTTCTCGTGAAGAGAGTTACTTCAGGGTGACCGTCGCGCCGGCGCCCTCGAGGGCAGCCTTCGCCTTCTCGGCCGCGTCCTTGTTGACACCCTCGAGCACGGTGCTCGGGGCGCCGTCGACGACGGCCTTCGCCTCGCCCAGCCCGAGGCTGGTGAGGGTGCGGACCTCCTTGATGACGGCGATCTTGCCGGCACCGGCGGACTCGAGGACGACGTCGAACGTGTCCTTCTCCTCCTCGGCCGAGGCTTCGCCACCGGCACCACCGGCGGCCGGGCCCGCGGCCGCGACGGCGACCGGGGCGGCGGCGGTGACCTCGAAGGTCTCCTCGAACTTCTTGACGAACTCCGAGAGCTCGATCAGCGTCAGGTCCTTGAACGCCTCGAGGAGGTCGTCAGTGCTGAGCTTGGCCATTTCTTACTCCTTGTATTTCTCGGTCTCGATCCGGACAGCGTCAGCTGCCGGACTCCTGCTTCGCGCGCAGCGCGTCGACCGCGCGAGCGGCCTTCGCGAGCGGCGCGTTGAACATGTAGGCGGCTCCGAACAGCGAGGCCTTCATGGCGCCGGCCAGCTTCGCCAGCAGCACCTCCCGGCTCTCGAGGTCGGCGAGCTTGCCCACCTCCGACGCGGTCAGCGGGGCGCCATCGAAATAGCCCCCCTTGACCACGAGCAGAGGGTTCGCCTTGGAGAAGTCACGCAAGGTCTTCGCGACGGCGACGGTGTCGCCGTGCACGAAGGCGAGCGCGGACGGACCAGCGAGCTGGTCGTCGAACGAGCTGATACCAGCCTCGTTCGCCGCGATCTTGGTGAGCGTGTTCTTCACCACGGCATAGCTCGCGTGGTCACGGAGCTTGCTGCGCAGATCCTTGAGCTGCGCGACCGTGAGCCCGCGGTACTCGGTGAGCACGACCGCGTTCGAGCTGCGGAAGTTCTCCGCGAGCTCGGCGACAGTGGCTTCCTTGTTCGCCATGGCGTTCCGTTCTGTGGTGTGTGAATCTCGGTTGGGTCGCAACCCGCGCCCACGAAAAAAGCTCCGGCGCAAGCGCACGGAGCCACTTCCCTCGATGAGGGGAGAACTTCACACACCTACGCAGGCTTCCTTGCGGAATTTCGTCCTCACGCGAACGTGCGGAACCGGCGGTCTACGGCCTCGAGAAGGATACGTGACGGAGGCCGTCCCGGCAAGCCGAGCTCAGCCCTCGGGCTCGGACTCTGCCTTCTTCGGCGGCTTCACCGGCTTCTTGGCCGGCTTCTTCGCCGGCGCCGCCTCGATCGCAGGCGCCTCTCCGGCATCCTCGACCGCCTCGACCTGCTCGACCGTCTCGGTCTGCTCGACCGTCTCGGTCTGCTCGCCCTTCTCGGCGGTCGCGGCAGCCTCGGCGGCGTCCGCCCTCTTTCCGCGCACCGTCGGCACCACGAGCGCGACCACGATGATCGCGAGGAGGAACAGCAGCACGGCGATCGCGAGCCCGACGCCGGTGTTCGGGTCGCCCGTCGGCGGCGGGGCGTCGCCGCCTGCCGGGAGGATCGCGACGTCGTCGATCGGCACCGGGGTGCTCAACCCGGTCGATCCGGGGACGAGCGGGGTGAGCGTGCCGTCCTCGGCGAGCGCGAACCACGCGGCGGAGGGCGCGTCGTGCACGAGGGAGGAGCCGTCCGGCACCTCGGCGAGCGCGGCCGCGAGGTCGGCGTCGCGGGTGAACGAGGCGAGCTCCGGCGCGACCGAGGTGGGGTTGATCCAGATGGTGGCGAGCCCGACCGGCTCCTCGGCGATCGAGATCGGCACGACCCATTCGTTGAGCAGTTCGACGTAGCGGTCGGTCTCCTCCCCGTCGCGCAGCGCGTCGCTCCAGACGTGCACGCGCTCGATCGCGCCCGGCTTCGTGGTGTCATCGAAGTCGAGCCCGTCGCCGGCTGAACCGGGGCCGTAGACGTCGTCGAGCTGTTGCACGAGCGAGCCGTCGGCGACGTAGGTGCGCACCTCGGAGGGTACGGAGCCCTCCGCCGGTGCCGCGAGCGCGGCGCCGGTCGGGGTGAGCGCGACGGCGAGGGCGAGCAGGGCGGCGCCGGGCGCCACGAGCGCGCTGCGGAGTCGGGGCATCCGAGCGCCTTTCTGGTCGAGGGACGCCTCAGTCTCTCACCTGCACCGGCCACGGGCGGCAGGCGCACGCGATCGAGCCGCGCGAGTCGCTCGCGGTCAGCGGGTCGCCATCCCGGACGAGACCGGGATGGCGTCCGCTCGATGTCGCCGCGGTGACGCAGACTGGACCGGTGAGTCTCGCGCAGCCCATGCTCCCCCTCTGGGACGAGCCGCGCCGCAGCCACCGCGACCGCATCCTCGCCCATCAGAGCGACCGCGTCGCGTGGCTCAAGGCTCGCGCGCGTGGCGTCACCGCGACCGACGTCGCCCGACTCACGAGTGAGAAGGCCGTGAAGACGCTCGCGATGGAGAAGCTGCTCGGCTCGCGCTTCGGCGGCAACGCCTACACCGAGCACGGGCGTCTGCGCGAGCCGATGATCGGACGCTGGGCGGGACGCGTGTACGGGATGCGCTCGTCGAACGAGCTCTTCCACGCCGACGAGAATCCCCTGCACCTCGCGACCCCCGACGGGCTGCGCGAACTCGACGGCGCACGCCTCGAGCTGTGCGAGATCAAGACGACGTCGCACGGCTGGAAGGGCATCCCGCGCCACTACCTGCGGCAGGTGTGGTGGCAGCAGTACGTGCTCGGTGCCGAGCGCACGCTCGTCGTCTGGGAGAAGCACGACGAGTTCGTGCCGGTCTCCGACGAGCCGGAGTGCCGCTGGGTCGATCGCGACGACGCCGAGATCGGCAAGCTCATCGTGCTCGCCGACGACCTCCTACGCGCGATGCGTCGCGACCCCGCCGACCGGCGCTGACTCCGGCACCGGCCCCCGCGGCTCGACGGGCTTCCGCTCGAACGCGATCGCGAGCCCGTAGACGCCGAGCCACGCGATCCCGAGCGTCGTCGCGACGAATTCGAGGCGGCTGCCGAACCAGGCGTAGAAGTCGAACACCGACATGAGTCCCCCGGTCGCCGCGACGAGCGCGACCGAGATCGCCGCGATGAGCGAGAAGCGGCGGATGGCGGCGTGCCCGACCGCGAACGCGCACTGCAGCATCGCCCAGGCGGCGAAGGCGAACGCGAGCGTCGCGGCGCTCACGTGCCCGAGGTCCTGCCAGGAGAGATCGGGTCCGAAGCGCGGCACGGGGCAGCCGCTCGTGCACGGCACCTGCGACGCGACGAGGAAGAGCGCGCTCGCGATCGCGATGCTGAGCGACGGTCGCCACAGGCGCAGCACGGCGGCGCGCGACACGATGCGACGCCCGGCCCAGGCCACGAGCAGTCCGCCGAGCACGAGCAGCAGGAGCGCGCGCTCGAACCACTCCGCGGTCGGCTCCCCGTCGGCGCCGAGCTCGCTCACGTAGAGCTCGCGCGGCACGCCCATCCGGATGATCCAGATGATCGCGAGCGACCCGGTCACGCTGAGCGTGCCGAGTGCGGCGAGGATCCGGTCCCGCATCCCTCTACTTCGCGGTGGCGGCGGTGCGCAGCGGCCAGCGCCCGCGACGCGACACCCAGATGATCGCTGCGCCGACGCCGCCGATGACGGCGGCGATGAGCACGACGTAGAAGCCGACCGAGACGTAGCCGAGCTGCGCGGTGATCGGGTTGAGGAACGGGTACGGGTACCAGCCGATGACGTAGTCGGGCACGAGCACCTGGCTCGACGGGTCGAGCACGAACGGCCCGCGCACCATCGTGTAGACGGCCCACACGATCGGGAAGCTCACGATGACCCAGATGGCCTTCCACTCGATGACGCGACGACCCGGCGCGAACAGCCAGTCGATCACCACGAGGATCGGGCCGACGACGTGGAGGATCTCGTTCGACCACGCGAGGGTCGCCCCCTCGCTCACCTCGACGCCGCGCAGCAGCGTGTTGTAGACGATGCCGGTCGTCGCCATGTACGCCGTCACCGCGGCGCGGCCGATCCCGAACCACCGAGGATCATCACCACGGGAGCGCAGCAGCAGGACCGCGCCCAGGAGGAACACCACGACGGTGAGGATGTTCGAGTCGATCGTGAAGAAGCTGAAGAAGTTGACGGCGGGGACGCCGTTCTCCTCGATCCCTTTCAAGGCCCGGAAGTTCAGCGAGTGGAGGTACTGGCCGACGATCGCGGCGGTGATCGCTCCGGCGCCGAGGACGCGGAACAGGACGAAGAAGACGCGCACCTGCGGCCTCGCTTTCCGGGGCCTGCGCCCCGCTCGCATGCTAGCGGAGGCGGTAGCTTTCACGCGGCGGTGACGGCCACGTAACACCGCCGACTCATCCGCCCCTTTTACTGTGGGAGGGGAAGGCGGAGACCAGACGATGACGACGATGCGCGCGATGACGATGCCGCGAGCGGGCGGGCCGGAGGTGCTCGAACTCGCCGACGTTCCGCGACCGCTGCGCGTGAACGCCGAGGTGCTCGTGCGGGTCGTCGCGGCGGGGGTCAACCCGATCGATGCGAAGACCCGCGCCGGCAAGGGTGCGTTCCCGGGGATCGCGGCGTTCCCCGCCGTGCTCGGGAACGATTTCAGCGGACTCGTCGTCGAGGCGCCCTACGAGTCGCACCCGCTGCAGCCCGGCACGGAGGTGTACGGCATGGGGATGGTGCCGCGACTTTCGGGCGCCTACGCCGAGTTCGTCTCCGTGCCGGCGATGAGTGTCGTGCGCAAGCCGTCGCGGCTGTCCCACGTCGAGGCCGCGGCGGTGCCGCTCGCCGCCCTCACCGCGTGGGGCATGGTGGTCGAGACCGCGAAGGCGCACGAGGGGCAGCGGATGCTCATCCACGCCGGCGCCGGAGGGGTCGGCCATTTCGCGGTGCAGTTCGCGGCGTACTTCGGTGCCCACGTCATCGCGACGGGATCGGCCCGCAACGGGAGGTGGCTCAAGGAGCTCGGGGCGGCGGAGGTGGTCGACTACACCGCCGAGCGCTTCGAGGAGGTGCTCGACCCCGTCGACGCCGTGATCGATCTCATCGGCAACGTGCACGACGACACGGGTTCGCGCTCGCTGCGCGTGACGCGACCCGGAGGCCTCGTCGTGAACGGCCCGACGGGCTCGTGGCCGACGATGCTCGAGGACGCCGCCGCGGCCGGAGTGCGCGCGACCGGCTACCGCGTGTCGCCCGACGGTTCCACGCTCGCGGTGATCTCGCGGCTGCTCGAGTCGGGCGACGTCAAGGTCTTCGTCGATCAGGTGTTCGACCTCGCCGACGCGGCCGACGCGCACCGCGCGATCGAGAGCGGCCACACGCGCGGCAAGATCGTGCTCAAGGTCGCGGAGAGCTGACGCCGAGGGGCCGCCCGCGCGACTCTGCTGTACCGAACGCTCTCCCGCGCCGCGTGTCTAGACGAAAAGTCCAGTGCTCCGCGGGCGCACTCGGGCTACGTTCGACGGAACGTTCCGGCACGCCGTGCCGACGCGATCGAAGGGTCCGAGATCTTGAACCACGACACCGCAGCACTTCAGCGCTCGGCGCGCGACCACCTGTGGATGCAGTTCTCCCGGCAGTCGACGATGGAGTCCGGAGTGCCCATCATCGTCAAGGGCGAAGGCCACCACATCTGGGACTCCGAGGGAAAGAAGTACCTCGACGGGCTCTCCGGGCTCTTCGTCGTCAACGCCGGGCACGGCCGGGCGCGCATCGCCGAGGCCGGGGCGAAGCAGGCCACCGAACTCGGCTTCTTCCCGCTCTGGTCCTACGCGCATCCGAAGGCCATCGAACTCGCCGAGCGGCTCGCGCAGTACGCCCCCGGCGACCTCAACCGCGTGTTCTTCGCATCGGGCGGCGGCGAAGCGGTCGAGACCGCGTTCAAGCTCGCCAAGAACTACTGGAAGACGCAGGGCCGCCACGGCAAGCACAAGGTCGTCTCCCGCGCGATCGCCTACCACGGCACGCCTCAGGGTGCGCTCGCGATCACCGGCATCCCGGGCATCAAGGAGCCGTTCGAGCCCGTCACGCCGGGCGGGTTCCGCGTGCCGAACACCAACTACTACCGCGCCGAGGAGTCGGGATTCGGCGGCGGCTCGCTCGAGGAGTTCGGCGTCTGGGCGGCCGACCGCATCGAGCAGGCCATCCTGTTCGAGGGGCCGGAGACGGTCGCCGCGGTGTTCCTCGAGCCCGTGCAGAACAGCGGGGGATGCTTCCCGCCCCCGCCCGGGTACTTCCAGCGGGTGCGGGCCATCTGCGACAAGTACGACGTGCTGCTCGTGTCGGACGAGGTCATCTGCGCCTTCGGCCGCGTCGGCCACATGTTCGCGTGCGACGCGTACGGCTACGTGCCCGACATCATCACGTGCGCGAAGGCCCTCACCTCGGGCTATGCGCCGATGGGCGCGACGATCGTCTCGGATCGGGTCTACGAGCCGTTCTCGAGGGGCACCGAGTGGTTCGCGCACGGGTACACGTTCGCCGGGCACCCGGTCGCCGCCGCGATGGCGCTCGAGAATCTCGACATCTTCGAAGAGGAGGGACTCAACGAGCGCGTGCAGAGGCTGTCGCCGGTGTTCCGCGCGAAGCTCGAGACGCTGCTCGATCTGCCGATCGTCGGCGACGTCCGCGGTGACGGCTACTTCTTCGGCATCGAGCTCGTCAAGGACAAGGCCACGAAGGAGACCTTCGACGCCGACGAGTCGGAGCGACTGCTGCGCGGCTTCCTGTCCAAGGCGCTCTACGAGGCGGGTCTCTACTGCCGCGCCGACGACCGCGGCGACCCCGTCGTGCAGCTCGCCCCGCCGCTCACGATCGGCGAGCCCGAGTTCGACGAGATCACCCAGATCCTCCGCGGCGTGCTGAGCGAGGCCTGGGCCCGCCTCTAGATCGCCTCCCAGCCGCGCGCCGCCGCGACGTCGGGGGTGCCGGCGCGGTAGCGCAGGAGCGAGGCGTCGACGTCGAGCGCGAGCGTGGCCTTCGTCTCGCAGCTGAGCTCGGGGACCTCCTCGTCGCGGTAGAAGACGCACACCGTGCCGCCGCCGGGGAACTCCTCGGCGATGGCGGCGGCGCGCGCGGTGGGATCGGCCTCGACGAACGCGCCGAGCCGGACGTCGAGGGCGGCGAGACGCCCCCGGGTGTCGCTCATGTCGGAGTTGCGCTCCCCGCGGGCGAGCTCGGGGTCGAGGAAGTGGTTGGTGCGCCGGATCGTCTCACCCGGCGCACCCTCGATCACGGCGACGCCGACCGGTGTCGTCTCGAGGAAGGCGGCGCGAGCCCGCTCGCCGTCGTAGGTGACGACGGTGAGCGCCGTCGACGCGCCCAGCGGCACCCCGCGGGCGATCTCGACCGCCTCCTCGAGGGTGCTCGCCTCGTCGTGGATACGCCGCGCGACGAGGTGGATCGGGATGCCGAGCACCGTGCCGTCGCTCGCGTGGTTGAGCAGGTTCATGTGGCTGCCCACTCCGGCGTCGTTGAGCCCGATCTTGCCGAGGATGCCGAACTCCGTGAACTCGTGCACGCGGCGTCCGGCGTCGGTCACGTACGACCAGGCGAGCGACTCCTTCGCGAGGTGCGTGTACCAGTCCCACACCTGCAGCGTGCGCGGAGCGGAGCCGTCGGCGGGGAGGTGCACACCGGTGGAGCATTCGCCCGGGCCGCTCGGCGCCGCGAGCGCGAGGACCTCGGTGCGACCGTTGAGCAGCGCCACCTCCCAGGGCTCGAGTCCGGCGCCGGCCGCGAGCCCCGTCATCTCCGTCGCGAGGCTCGGCGACCACGCGGCGACGAGGTCGAGCATGCGGTGCGCCGTGTCACGAGCAGCGTCGCGCGGCACTCCCTTGGCGTCGAACAGGCGCCGGTAGCCGTCGAGCGACTCGGCGATCTGGCGCCCGAAACGCTCGCCGATCTCGGCCCCGCGCACGTACGGGTCACGCGTCGTGGACTCGTGGCGTCGGATGATCATCATGCGGCGGCGCTCAGCACGGCATCCCACGCGACCTCGGAGGCGATCGCGCCGAGCGCGCTCGGCATGAGCGCGTGCACGCCCATCTCGGCCGTGGTCTCGAGCGGGAAGTCGAGCTCGTCGGTCGTGACGGCGAAGAGCACGTCGCCGTCCTGGCTCGTGTGGAACGGCTGGATCGCCCGGTGCATGGAACTGTGCACCTGCTTGGCGAACTGGTCGAGCGCGTGGTCGTCGAGTCGCACGTTCGTGAACACCGCGGTGATCGTCGTGTTCCCCGGGGCGGTGGGCGGCACGGTCGCGCCGGCGAAGGCGGTCGCGTAGTCGTCGGCCGGATGGCGTCGCGCCCCGGTCGCCGAGTCGTAGTTGCCGCGCACGACCCGCTGCTCGCGATCGAGGATCGCCCCGACGGCGTTGACGACCGTGACGACGAGGATCTTGATGCCCGCGACCTCGCGGTACGCGGCACCTTGGCCCGCGAACTCGGCGCGCGACCAGTCGATCTTGCCGACGGTCGCCGCCACGCCCGCCCCGACCCGGCCGACCGGCACGCGGCCCCCGACCGCGTAGGCGAGCGCCGCCCGGCCGAGCGCGGCATCCGGGATGATCGCGTTGTTGCGCGCCGAGAAGTCGTAGATGATCGCGCCGTTGACGAGCGACAGCCGCGAGAACGAGACGTCGTTGTCGCGCTCCGCGAGGAGCGCCTCGGCGACCCCGGTCGACGCCCCGAAGCCGTAGATCGATCCACCGGCGAAGCAGATCGCCTCGACGTAGTCGTAGCCACCGCTGAGGCCTTTCGACCCGCCGCGGAAGTCCGTCGCGACGCGCGCGTGGTCGGGCAGCCGCATGACCGTCACGCCGGTGGGACCCTCCGCGTACTCGGCCGTGCCGACCATGAGGCCGGGGAAGTCGTGCAGGAGGAACTCCCGGGCCTTGCCCTGCACGGGCACGGGCGTGAGCTGCGGGTTGCCGAGGAGCCCGCGGAATCGGGGAGCCTCCGCCGGGAGCCGAGGTGGATACGTCATGGCCGTTCAATCCCATCTGTCGCAGGTCCGACCAGATGCCGGAACGTTCCGTCTTTGGCGACCGTAACGTTCCGTCGACGGGCGGTCAAGTGCTACGGTCGGAACGTTCCGGCACCGTGACCACCGAGCGAGCGAGAGGCGAGCCATGACCCCCGATCTGATCCTCCATCGCGGTCGCGTCTTCGCGCCCGGCTCCCGACCCGCCACCGCGGTCGCCGTGGCGGACGGCCGCATCTCCGCGGTCGGCGACGACGATCTGCGCGACCTCGCCGGACCGTCGACACGGATCGTCGACCTCGCCGGCCGCCTCGTCATCCCCGGATTCCAGGATGCCCACGCCCACCCCGTGTTCGGAGCACTCGAGCTCACGACCTGCACCCTGGTCGGGCTCGAGACCGTCGACGAGTACCTCGCTGCGGTCGCCGATTACGCCCGACGCCATCCCGACGACGCGACCCTCGACGGAGGCGGCTGGATCCAGTCGGCGTTCCCCGACGGGCGCCCGACCGCCGCACTGCTCGACCCGATCGTGCCCGATCGTCCGCTCCTGCTCTGGGGCAACGACGGCCACCGCGCGTGGGTGAACTCGGCGGCGCTCGCGGCGGCGGGGATCGACGAGCACACCCCCGACCCCGCCGACGGACGCATCGAGCGGGATGCCTCGGGTCGCCCGACGGGGCTCCTGTTCGAAGGCGCCGTGCGGGCCGTCACCGACCTGCTCGCCCCCGCGACCGCGGACGACCTCGACGCCGCGGTGCTCCGTGCGCAAGACCATCTCCACGCGTTCGGGATCACCGCGT
The DNA here is from genome assembly GCF_057350545.1 of Pseudolysinimonas sp. Taxonomy (NCBI): domain Bacteria; kingdom Bacillati; phylum Actinomycetota; class Actinomycetes; order Micrococcales; family Microbacteriaceae; genus Pseudolysinimonas; species Pseudolysinimonas sp. Next base: position 25,524 of record NZ_JBMRCP010000006.1, read on the forward strand.
GGCAGGACGCGATCGTGTCGCGTGCCGAGGACGGCGTCGACCCCGCCGAGGCCTACCAGCGCGCCGACCGGGCCGGACGACTCACGGCGCGGGTCGTCGGAGCGCTGTGGTGGGATCGGGCCCGCGGTCTCGAGCAGCTCCCCGAGCTCCTCGAGAGGCGCGAGCGGTTTCGGGGAACGCGCTTCGCGACGCCGACGGTGAAGATCATGCAGGACGGCATCATCGAGTCGGAGACCGCGGCGCTGCTCGCCCCGTACCGCGCGGCCCATGCCCACTCCGGGCTGTCGTTCGTCGACCCCGAGGTGCTGCGCGAGGCGGTGACGGCGCTCGACGCGGCGGGATTCCAGGTGCACCTCCACGGGATCGGCGATCGGGCCGTGCGCGAGGGGCTCGACGCGATCGCCGCCGCCCGTGCCGCCCGTCGCCCGGGAGCGCCCGACCCGCGCCACCACATCGCCCATGTGCAACTCATCGACCCGGCAGACCTCCCCCGCTTCGCCGAACTCGGGGTCACCGCGAACATCCAGCCCTACTGGGCGACCAACGATCCCCTCATGGTCGAGCACACCATCCCGCTGCTCGGCGACGACCGCGCGGGACTGCAGTACCCGTTCGGCTCACTCCATGCCGCCGGTGCGCGCCTCGCCGGCGGGAGCGACTGGCCCGTCTCGACCCCCGACCCGCTCGCGGGCCTCCACGTCGCCGTCACGAGGATGCTGCCCGAGGGGCACCCCGGGCGCGCGGAGTCCCGCTTCCTCCCGCGCGAGTCGCTCGACATCGCCACGGCGCTCGAGGCCTACACGGCAGGCTCCGCGTTCGTGAATCACCTCGACGACACCGGGCGCCTCGCACCCGGCTTCGCCGCCGACCTCGTCGTGCTCGACCGCGATCTGCTCTCGGTGCCGGCCGACGAGATCGGCGACGCCCGCGTCGACGAGACGTTCATCGACGGGGCGTCGGTCTACCGGCGCTGACCCGGAGGCTCGGCCGCGGCGATCCGCACGATCTCGACCGGCATCTCGCGACGCGTGCCCGCCGGCACCTCACCGCGGATCAGCTCGAACAGCAGCCGCGTGCATTCGCTGCCCGCACGGAACCCGTTCGTCGAGATCGCCGCCGAGAGCGGCGGCTCCGGATTCTGCTCCGAACCCGACGCGAGACGGAAGTCCTCGCCGAGGGTGAAGCCCCGTGCGGTGATCCCGGGGGCGACCCGCGCCGCGACGCCGTCGCCGACGCAGACGATCGAGTCGACCTCGGGGTTGTCATCGAGGAGTCGCTCGACGATCTGCTGGAGCTCGCCGGCATCCGCTCCGTAGTCGGCTGCCGTGCGCACGGCCGGGATGCCCCGCCGGCGACACCACTCGTCGTAGGCCCGCTCGGCGTCGCGCGGCCAGAGCGCGGGGGTCGTCGTGCTGATCATCGCGGGCCGCCGCGAACCGGCCGCGACGAGTTCGTCGAGCAGTGCCGAGGTCGATCCGACGCCGTCCGTCCACACCATGGCGGTCGCCTGGCGGTCGCCGGGGATGGGCTCGAGGCTCACCATCGGCAGGCCCGACGAGAGCAGCCGGTCGACGACCGGGTCGCCTTCGCGCGCATCGCACACGATGAAGCCGTCGACGTGCGGCGCGTAGCCGGCGGGCGGGGTCTCGCGCGAGAAGATGAGCGTCACGTCGTAGCTCGACGCCGCCACCTCGTTCGCGATGCCGTGCAGGATCGCGAGGTAGTACTCCGACCGCACGAGCACCTGCGGGAGGTAGAGGCCGATCGCGCCGGTCGTCGCCGTGCGCAGCGAACGCGCGGAGCGGTTGAGCGTGTAGCCGAGCCGCTGGGCGGCGGCGAGGACGGCGTCGCGCGTCGCCTCGGAGACGCGTCCGTGACCGCGGAGGGCGTCCGATGCCGTCGTCTTCGAGACGCCCGCCGCCTCGGCGACGTCGACGATCGTGATGGACGCCACAGTCCCTCCCCTTCTCCGCCTGAATCCTGCCAGACCGCGCACCGGTCGCGCCGGTGCGCGGGTCTCACCGCGCGGCGCGCAGCAGGGCGTCCCAGGCGACCTCGGAGGCCACGGTCGCGAGCGCCGTCGAGTTCACGGTGTTCTCGCCCCACGTCGAGGCGTAGTCGGCAGGCAGCTCGAGCTCACCGGTCGTGAGCGCGAAGAGCGTGTCGCCGTCCTGGTTGGTGTGGAAGGGCTGGATGCCGCGGTGCATCGAGCTGTGCACCTGGCGTCCGAAGAGGCGGAGGTCTTTGTCGCTCATCGCGACATTGGTGATGACGGCGGTGAGGGTCGTGTTGCCCACCCCGGCCGGTCGCACTCCGGCGCCGGCGAGCGCCTCCGCGTAGCCGTCCGCGAGGTGCGTGCGCTGCCCGGTCGCGGCGTCGTAGTTGCCGCGCACGATCGTGCCGCCGCGGTCGACGATGACGCCGAGCGGGTTGGGCACCGTGAGCACGAGGATGCGGATGTCGCCGAGCGCGCGGAACGCGACCCCCTGCCCCGTGAACTCGCAGCGCGAGAGATCGGCCTTGCCGGAGGTCGCCGAGAGTCCGGCGCCGCCCCGGCCGACCGCGACCCGGTCGGCGCGGCGGGCGCGGTAGGCGGCGATGCCGAGGGCGGCATCCGGGGCGATCGCGGTGTCGCGCGCGGCGTAGTCGTAGATGACGGCTCCCGAGGCGGCGACGAGGTCGGCCCACGACGTGCGGTTGCCCGTCTCGCGCAGCAGCTCCTCGTTGACGCCGGTCGTCGCGGCGATGCCGTACGACGAGCCTCCCGCGAACACGATCGCGCGGTTGTACTCCTCATAGCGGCCGATGATGCCGATCGCGCCGCCGCGGGCATCCACCGTGGTCTTCGCGGGACGGTCCATCGCGAGGACGGTGACGCCCGTGGGGCCTTCGGTGTATTCGGCGGTGCCGAGCGAGACACCGGGGAAGTCGAACTCGACGAACCCGTCGCCGTCGCCGAAGACCGGCGTGAGGGAGACGTCGTCGTTGCCGGTGCGGATCTCCCAGCCCGGGGTCGGCGCGAGACGGTGGGCGTTCATCGGACGGCCTCCAGTACGGCATCCCAGGCGACCTCGGAGGCGAGCGCCCCGACCGCGAGCGGACTCACCGGGAGCCCTTCCGCGGTGACGCCGGGATCAACCTCGTCGGTGGTCAGGGCGAACAGCACGTCGCCGTCGAAGGCGGTCGCGAACGGCCGGATGGCGCGGTTCATCGAGCCGTGCACCTGGCGGCCGAACTGCACGAGGTCGCGATCGCTCATCTTGACGTTCGTGACGACGGCGGTGATCGTCGTGTTGCCCCGATCGGCCTCGAGCACCGAGCCGGCGGCGAGCGCCGCGATCCAGTCCTCCTCGAGGAGTCCGCGCTCCCCCGTCGCCGGGTTGTAGTTGCCGCGCACGACGCGGCCGTCGCGGTCGACGACGACCCCCATCGGGTTGACGACGGTGACGACGAGCACCTTGGCGGCACCCGCCTGGCGGAACGCGGCACCCTGCCCGGCGAACTCGGCGCGGGCGCGGTGCAGTTTGCCGGTCGACGTCGTCGCGCCCGCGCCGCAGCGTCCGGTCGGCACCGATCCGTGGGTCGCGGCCCGCACCGCGGCACGGCCGAGGGCGGCATCGGGGAACACCGAGTTCTCGCGGCCCGCGTAGTCGTAGACGACCGCCGTCGACACGAGCACGAGGTCGTCGATCGCGACGCATCCCGAGGGGCGCCGGAAACGCAGCTCGTCGGCGACGCCCGAACCTGCCGACATCCCGTGCAGTGAGCCGCCCGCCAGTGCGATCGCGTGGGCGTGATACTGGTAGCCGTTGCTCATCCCGATCGCGCCGCCGCGGGCGTCGATCGCGAGGCGGGCGCCGGCCGGGATGCTGACCACGGTGACGCCGGTCGGACCCTCCGCGTACTCGACGCTGCCGACCTCGACGCCCGGGAAGTCGTACGCGACGCGGCGACCCTCGGCGGCGCGGATCGTGAGGTCGTAGTCGCCGTTCGACGGGCGGTCGCCCCACGTCGGCTCGGGGACGAGCCGGGGTGCGGGATCGACGAGGGTGCTCACAGTGCCTCCAGGAGCTGGCGGGAGTAGGGGTGCTCGGGGGTCTCGTAGAACCGCCGGGTCTCGGCGAGCTCGACGATCTCGCCGAGCTGCATCACGGCGATGCGATGCGCGACGTACCGCACGGCGGCGAGGTCGTGCGAGATGAACAGCGCGCCGAACCGGTGCTCGGCTTGCAGGTCGGCGACGAGGTTGAGGATCTGCGCCTGCACCGAGACGTCGAGCGCGCTCACCGCCTCGTCGAAGACGATGAACCGCGGGTGCGTGATGAGCGCACGGGCGATCGCGATGCGCTGCCGCTGGCCGCCGGAGAGCTCGTGCGGGTAGCGGTCGGCGAGACGTGGGGAAAGCCGCACCTGATCGAGGATCCGCAGCACCGCCGCCTCGTGGCTGCGCAGCGTGCCGCCCTGCTGCGCAGCGAGCGGCTCGGCGACGGAGAGTCCGACGGCGAGCCGCGGGTCGAGCGACCAGAACGGGTTCTGCGGAACGGTCTGCAGCTGACCCTTCCGCTCCGAGCGGCGTCCGAACGGCTTGCCGAGGAACGAGACCGTGCCGCTCGTGGGCTTGAGGAGCCCCAGCGCGACCGATCCGGTCGTCGTCTTTCCGGAGCCCGACTCGCCGACGAGACCGAGGGTCTCGCCCTCCTCGACGGCGAACGTCACGTCCTTCATCGCGGTGACCACCTCGCGGCCCGGACCCCACCCGCTCGAGAACGTCATCGAGACGGCGTCGAGGCGCAGCACCTCGCTCATCGTGCACCGTCCTTCCCGTAGGGCGCGGAGAAACTCGACGTGCCCGACTCGAGCGGCGTCGTCTCGATGCGCTCCCCCGGCTTCGCCCGCGCCGGGTCGGCCGCCGCGAGGGCGATCGTGTACGGGTGGGTGGGTGAGTCGAGCACCTGAGCCGCGGGTCCTTCTTCGACGACCTTGCCCTGGTACATCACCGCGACCCGTCGGCACCAACGCCCGACCGAGCGCAGGTCGTGGCTCAGCCAGACGACCGTCGTGCCCGACTCGGCCGCGAGGTCGAAGAGCAGCTTCGTGACCTCGGCCCGAACGCTGCTGTCGAGGGCGGCGGTCGGCTCGTCGGCGACGAGGATGCGGGGGCGCCGGGCCATCGTCATCGCGACAACGACGCGCTGCGCCATCCCGCCGGAGATCTCGTGCGGGAACGCCCGCAGCACGCGCTCGGGATCGCGCATCTTGACCCGGCCCATGAGCTCGAGCTGCTCGGCGCGCCCCATCGGGATGTCGCGCAGCGCGAGCTGCAGCTGGCGGCCGATGCGCATCGTCGGATCGAGGGCCGGCACGGGATCCTGGGGGATGAAGCCGAGGAGCTCGCGGCGCAGGCTGCGCAGCCCGTCGCCGTCGAGAGCGAGCACGTCGCGGCCGTCGACCTCGATGGATCCGCTCGCATAGCGCGCGTTGCGGGGGAGGAGGCGCCCGAGAGCCAAGGCGACGGTCGACTTGCCCGACCCCGATTCGCCGACGAGGCCGACGCTGTCGCCGACGTCGACACGCAGGTTCGCGCCGTCGAGCGCGCGGATGATCTCGTCACCCTTCGTGTACTCGACGACGAGGTCGCGGATCTCGAGGATGCTCATTCGAACGACCTCACCTCTCGGGGCTCGAACCGGTCGCTCAGGCTGTCGCCGATGAGGTTGATGCAGAGGATCGCGAGCACCATCGCGATGCCCGGCGCGAGCAGCAGCAGCGGCGACTTCACCATGTAGACGGCCCCCTCCTGCACGAGCAGCCCGAGCGACGAGCCGGGCAGTTGCACGCCGTAGCCGAGGAAGCTCAGTCCACCCTCGACGAGGATCGCGACCGACAGGGCATAGGTGCCCTGGACGGCGATCGTGCCCGAGATGTTGCCGAGGATGTGGCGCACCATGATGCGGGGTGCCGAGACCCCGCCGACGATCGCGCTCGTCACGAACTCGCGCCGCGCGACGGAGCGCGATGCGGCACCGACCATCCGCGTCATGAGGGGCACTGTCACGAGCACGATGCTCGCGAGGGCCGCGACGTAGCCGGGGCCGACGATCGCCGCCACGAGGATCGCGAGCACGAGCGCCGGGAAGGCGTAGAGGATGTCGCCGACGCGCATCACCAGCCCGCCGACGAGACCGCCCCGATACCCGGCGATGATGCCGAACACGGTGCTCAGGAGAGCGGTCACGAGTACGGCGACGAACGACAGCACGAGTGTCGTCGTGATGCCCTGCAGCAGGCGCGGCACGAGCGAGCGCCCGAGGCTGTCGGTGCCGAGCGGCCACTCTGCCCCGGGTGGGGCGAGGCGCGGTCCGACGATCGCCGTCGGGTTTCCGCCGAGTCCGAACAGCTGGCCGAGGACGGCGGCGAGGAAGAGGAGGGCGAGCACGATCGCCGCACCCTTCGCCAACCCGTCCCACGACCTCAGGTGCCGACGCAGACGGCCGCCCGGCGCGGCGACGGGGACTCGACTCAGGGGGGCGGTCACGAGGTGCGTCCCTTCCGGAGGGCGCTGACCCGCGGATCGACGAGCCCCGTCGCGAGGTCGATGACGACGCTCGCGAGCACGAAGATCGTCGTCACGAGCAGCACGCCCGCCTGGATGACGGAGTAGTCGCGGCGGCCGAGCGCCGCGAAGAGGTAGGAGCCGAAGCCCGGCACGTTGAAGATGTTCTCGACGATCACCGCGCCACCGAGGAGATAGGCGGCGAGGGTCGCGACGAGGGTGAGCACAGGGATCATCGCGTTGCGGAGGATGTGGTGCCGCACGATGAACCACTTCGGTTCGCCCCGGGCGACGGCCGCCGCGATGTGCGGCTCGACGAGCACCGCGAGCACGGCGCTGCGGGTGATGCGGGCGGTCGCCGCGACACAGAACAGGCCGAGGGTGATCGCCGGCAGGAGGAGCGAGCGCAGGCCCGCCCCGAGATCGTCGAACGGCGAGACGAAAGTGCCCACCGTGATCCCGAGGGCGAACCGCGAGAAGACGAACAGCAGCACGGCACCGAGCACGAACTCGGGAACGCTGATGCCGAGCCCGCTGAACAGGCGGCCCGCGACGCTTCCGCCCGCCGTACGCGCGTTCGTGCCGGTGAGCACGCCGAGCGGGATGCCGATCGCGATCGTGAAGACGAGCGCCATCGCGGCGAGCACGAAGGTGACGGGGAGCCGCATCGCGAAGGCATCCGCGATCGGCACCCCCGTCGCCATCGAGATGCCCAGGTCGCCGCGCACGGCGGCTCCCAGCCAGAGGAGGTACTGCTCCGGCAGGGAGCGGTCGAGCCCGAAGGTCTCCCGCACCTCCTGCCGTTGCGCCTCGTCCGCCAGCGGGCCGAGGATCAGCTGGGCGAAGTCGCCGGGCATGCTGCGGAGCGCGAGGAAGATCAACGCGGATGCACCGAGCAGTACCACGGCAGCACTCAGCAGCCGTCCTGGGAGCCAGCGGACGAGGCGCATCGGATCAGCCGACCAGGCGGAACTCGGCGAGGTAGCGCAGGATGTCGCCGTAGCCCTCGTCGGTGTTGATCGTCGGGCTCACCATGTCGGAACGGTACGCGATCACGCCGGGGCGGTTGATCAACGGAACCATCTCCGCCGACTCGTCCACGATCGCGCAGAGGGCCGTGAAGGCCTCCGCGCGCTCCGAGCCTGCCGCCGCCTGCGAGGCCGCGTCGATGAGAGCATCCTGCTCCGCGCTGCCGCTCATGTAGCGGGCCGTGAAGCCGGCCGTCGTGCGCCACCAGTTGGTGACGATCGAGGCGTCGCCGTAGCCCGCGAACCAGCTGAGGCTGAGGTCGGAGGTCATCGGCACCGCCGGGTCGCCGTAGACGCCCTCTGCCCACACGCCGTCGTCGAGGATCTCGATGTCGAGCGTGATGTCGAACTCGGCCAGCTGCTGCTGGATGACCTGGGCGATCTGGCCGGGGCCGGTCTCGGAGTTCCAGGTCTTGAGCGTCAGGTCGATCCCCTCGGCACCCGCCTCGGCGAGGAGCGCGCGGATGTCGTCATCCGAGAGCTGCTGCGACGGAAGGTCCTCCGGGGCGCACGCGTCGGGGAGGGAGTAGGGCGCGACACCGGTCGCCTGCGCGGTGCCCGCGGTCGCGAGCTCGGAGAGCTGCGCGCGGTCGATGATCGCGTTGACGGCGAACCGCACGCGCTCGTCGGCCAGCGGCGACTCCGGGTCCTGCGAGTTGAGCTGGAGGTAGAAGAAGTCGGTGTTCTGCTGGTTCACCACGGTGGCGGCGGCCGTGCCGGCGAGCAGGTCGATCGCGTCGGCATTGTTGAAGAACGCGTACTGCGCGCTGCCGTCGCGGATCGACGCGAGGCGGCTCGACTCGTCCGACACGATGCGCAGCTCGAGGGTGTCGATGCCGAGCGCGTCGCGGTCGTAGTAGTGCTCGTTCGGCTCGAACGTCCACGACTCGTCCTGCACGTGGTCGGTCGCCACGTAGGCCCCGGAGCCGACCATCTCGGTGACCGGGTCGATCTCGCCCGCCTCGATCTCGGCCATCGGGAGGATGGAGGCCGAGGTGTGGGCGAGCACGCCGAGCAGGGGCGTGTACGGCTGCGAGAGCTCGATCGTGACCTCGGCGTCGCCGGTGACCTCGATCGCGGAGATGACGGCGACCTGGCCGGACCAGGCGCCGCCCGCGAGCTGCAGACGCTCGAGGCTGCCCTTGACGTCCTCGGGCGTGACGGCGCGGCCGTTGGAGAAGGTGGCGTCGTCGCGGAGAGTGAAGACGTACTCGGTCGGGCTGACCTCCTCCCAGTCGCTCGCGATCTGCGGGGTGGCCTCGAACTCGGGACCGATGCCGACGAGGGTGTCGTAGGCGAGGCCCATGATCATCCACGAGCGCGCGGTGTCGGCGGTGGCCGGGTCGAGTCCGTTGACCTCGACCGTGTCGTAGTCGAGGTCGACGCGCAGCGTCCCCCCGGTCGACAGGCTGTCGTCGGCGACGGCGAGGAAGCCCGGGGCGACCTCCGCGGGTCCGCCTCCGGGGGTGGGGGTGTCGGCGGTACAACCCGCCAGGGCGAGGGCGCTGACGGCGAGGACGCCGCCGGCGAGGTGCAGTTTCTTCATGGTGCTGTGAACTCCTCGTGCATCGGAGGGCCCGGGGGCCCGGTGGTTCGCCGGACTCCATCGGCCGGCGTCAAGTGAGGTGGAGCACTCTCCAAGTGCCGGCGTTCGCCGGCGGTGGAGTCAGATCGTCAGCGCCCTCCCATCCTGTCGGTCTTCGGTCATCAGATCTCCGCCCAGCCGCGCTCGCGCGCGACGGCGGGGGAACCGGACGCATAGCGCAGCCGGTGGCTCTCGAGGTCGAGGGAGAAGGTCGCCTTCGTCTCCCAACCGAGGTCGGGGATCTGCTCGTCGACCTCGAAGACGCAGACCGGGCCGCCGTCGGGCAACCCCGCGACGAGCGCGTCCGCGCGCACGGCGGGGTCGGTCTCGGCGATCGCGCCGACGCGGCTCTCGAGCGCCGCGAAGCGTCCGAGCGTGTCGGCCATGGTCGGGTTTGCCTCGCCGCGGGCGAGCTCGGGGTCGAGGAAGTGGTTGGTGTGCAGGAGCGTGCGTCCGGGCTCGACGGGGAGCACCGCGACGCCCGCGGGACTCAGCTCGACGATCGCGGCGGTCGCGCGCTCGCCGTCCCACGCGCCGATGCTGATCGTCGACGACGACGCGAGCCGCGTGCTGCGGATGAGGTCGACCGCCTCGTCGAGCGTCCCGGCCTCGTCGTGGATGCGCCGCGCGATGAGGTGGATCGGAATCCCCGGGCCACGACCGTCCGACACGTGGTTCAGGATGTTGAGGTGGGTGCCGACGCCGGCGTCGTTGACCCCGATCTTGCCGAGGATGCCGAACTCGGTGAATCCGTGCACGCCGCGTCCCGCGTCGGTGACGTACGACCAGACGAGCGCCTCGGTCGCGAGGTGGAGGTACCAGTCCCAGGTCTGGAGCGTGCGCGGAGCGCTTCCGTCGGCGGGCACGTGCAGGCCTGTCGAGCACTCGCCGTGACCGCTCGGCGGGGCGAGGGCGACGATCTCGGTGCGGGCGTTGAGGAGCGAGACCTCCCAGGCCTCGAGTCGCGCGCCCTCGGCGAGCCCGGCGAGCTCGTTCGCGAGGGAGGGCGACCACTCGGCGACGTCGTCGAGGGTGCGGCGCGCGGTGTCCTCGGCGCGCGCCTCGTCGACGCCCTTGGCGCGGAAGAGGCGCCAGTAGCCCTCGAGAGTGTCGGCGATCTGGGGCGCGAAGCGCTCACCGATCTCCCGACCGCGCATCCGTGAGTCGCGTGTCGTCGACTCGTGACGCTGGATGAGCATCCGCTTCCTCTCGTACGCCGGAACGTTCCGGTTGAAGAGGACCGTAACGTTCCGGCACGCCGAGCGCAACTGCTACGTTCGGAACGTTCCGGCGCGACGACGCGTCGCGTTCCCCTGACCGCTGGGAGGTGCCCGTGCCCGAGATCGACCTGCTGCTGAGCGGCGGACGTGTGTTCACCGGCACGCGCGACGAGCGCCCCGCCACGGCCGTCGGCGTGCGTGGCGGACGCATCGTCGCGGTCGGTGGCGACGATGTCGTCGAGCTCGCGGGACCGTCGACCGAGCGCGTCGACCTCCGCGGACGCATGCTCCTCCCGGGCTTCCAGGACGCCCACGTCCACCCCGCCTGGGGCGCGCTCGAGCTGCTCCGGTGCCACCTCGCGGGGCTCACCACCCCCTCCGCCTATCTCGACCGCGTGGCACGGTACGCCGCCGAGAACCCGGGGGAGGAGTGGATCGTCGGATCGGGGTGGAGTCTCGTGCACTTCCCCGACGGAGAGCCGCGGGCCGATCAGCTCGACGCGCGCGTGCCCGACCGCCCCGTGCTCCTCTGGTCGAACGACACGCACCGGGTGTGGGTCAACTCGGAGGCGCTGCGGCGTGCCGGCATCGACGCGTCGACCCCCGATCCCGCCGACGGCCGCATCGTGCGCGACGCAGCCGGGAATCCGACCGGGCTGCTGCTCGAAGGCGCCGCCGAACCGGTCATCCGCCTGCTCCCGACGGTCGGCCAGCCCGACCTCGAGCGCGCGCTCCTCCTCGCGCAAGAGCACCTCCACGCCGCCGGGATCACGGCGTGGCACGACGCGATCCTCGCCAAGCCCGGCGAGGAGGGCGAACCCGCGGAGGCCTACCTCGCGCTGCTCGCCCGGGGCGAGCTCACCGCGAAGGTGTCGGGGGCGCTCTGGTGGGACCGCGAGCGCGGACTCGAGCAGCTCGCCGACCTGCGGGAGCTCCGCGCGCGGTACGACGCGGGGCGGTTCCGCGCCCCCGCGATCAAGCTCATGCAGGACGGGATCATCGAGAGCGGCACGGCCGCCCTCCTCGCCCCCTACCGCCACAGCCACGGCGGCGACGCCGGACTGTCGTTCATCGACCCCGAGCTGCTCGCCGCGGCGTCGGTCGCGCTCGACGCCGACGGCTTCCAGCTGCACTTCCACGGGATCGGCGACCGCGCGGTGCGCGAATGCCTGGATGCCGTGGCCGCGGCCCGTGCGGCGAACGGCGCCCGCGAGGGCCGACACCAGCTCTCGCACGTGCAGCTCGTCGACCCCGCCGACATCCCGCGCTTCGCCGCCCTCGACGTCGCCGTCAACTACCAGAGCCTCTGGGCCGCCCACGAGCCGCTCATGGACGACCACACGATCCCCGTGCTCGGCGACGAGCGGGCCGCGAGGCAGTATCCGTTCGGCGACCTGCACCGCGCGGGGGCACGTCTCGCCGCAGGGTCGGACTGGCCGGTCACGTCGCCGGATCCGATTGCCGGCATCCACGTGGCCGTGACACGACGGCTCCCTCCGGGACATCCCGACCGCGCCGACGAGCCGTTCCTGCCCGAGCAGGCGCTCGATCTCGCCACCGCGCTCTCCGCTTACACCTCCGGCGCCGCCTACGTGAACCAGCTCGACGACACCGGGCGGATCGCGCCCGGGTTCGCCGCCGACCTCGTCGTGCTCGACCGCGACCTGTTCGAGATCGCCGAGGATGAGATCGGCACGGCGCGCGTCGCCGCGACCTACGTCGACGGGAGGCGGGTGCATGGCCACGCGTGAGGGACATCTCGCCCGCATCGTCCGGTACCCCGTGAAGGGTCTCCCCGGAGTGTCCGATACTGCGGCGACCGTGCAGCCCGGGCGCGGACTGCGGCACGACCGCGGCCTCGCGATCGATCGCGGCACGATCCCCACCCGCGACGAGAGCGGCTGGAATCCCCGCGAGACCTACTTCCATCTCGCGATGACCGAGCAGATCGCCCTGCTCGCCACCGAGCTGCGCGACCCCGAGTCGGACGCCGCCGTGCTCACGCTCCGCGCCGGCGAGACCGCGGTCGACGTGCGGCTCGATCCTGCGGGCTACGCGGCCGACGTGCCCGCCGCCGACACCCTCCTCGCGGACGCGCTCCCCGCCGGCCCGCTCGGCGCCCCCGGCCTGCGCCGCACGGGCGTGCCGCTCTGGGACTGGCCCGCCGCGCAGCTCTCCCTCATCAACCTCGCGACGCTGCGCGCACTCGCCGAGGCGGCCGGCGTCGACGTCGACCTGCGTCGTTTCCGCGGCAACCTCTACCTCGACGGGCTCGCCCCCTGGGAGGAGTTCTCGCTCCTCGGCCGCCGCATCCGGATCGGCGATGCCGAGTTCGAGGTCTTCCAGCCGACCGACCGGTGCCGGGCGACGACGATCGACCCCGTGCGGGCCGTCTCCGACCTCAACGTGCCCGCGCTCCTGGCCGGGCGGTTCGGGCACATGTTCTGCGGCGTCTACGCCCGGCCCGTCACGGCGGGGACGATCCGCGTCGACGACCCGCTCTCGGTCGTCGACGAGCGGCCGCCGCCGATCGCGCGCGCGACCCCGTCCTGGCCTCGCCGAGGCACCGTGCTGTCGTCGGAACCGGCGGGCGGTTCGGTGCGCAGTCTCTGGATCGAGGATGCCGCCGACCTCGCGCCGACCGCGATGCCCGGCCAGCACATCCGGGTGCACCTCGCGGGTGAGACCGCGCCGGCGTGGCGCTGCTACACGATCTCGGGCGTGCGCGACGGCGCGTTCCGCGTGAGCGTGAAGCGCGACGGGCGCATCTCGACCGCGCTCCACGACGGCCTCGCGCCGGGCGACGACCTCGTCCTCACCGGCCCGTTCGGTGACGTCACGCTCCGCGAGGCCGAGGGTCGGGATGTCGTGCTCCTCAGCGCGGGCGTCGGCATCACCCCCACCGCCGCGATGCTCCGCGGCCTCGCCGGCGCGGCGGAGCAGGGGCGCCGCGTGCGGGTGCTCCACGTCGACCGCGACGCCGCCTCGGTGCCGCTCTGGGACGAGGTGCGGACCTCCGCCGCCGACGCGGGCGCCGACGTGCGCCTGCACCTCACGCGTGCGGCGGACGACGACCTCGCGGCTCTCGGCGCGATCGCGGGCCGCCCCGGGGCCGACGCGCTGTCCGCGGTGCTCGCGGGACTCGACCCCGACCGCGTCGCGGTGTACGCGTGCGGACCGGCGGAGTTCACCGCGGGGGTGCGCCGCGAGCTCGCCCTGCTCGGGGTCGCCGACGACGCCGTGCACGTCGAGGTGTTCTTCTCGCCGACGACCGCCGAGCTCACCGAACCTCGCGAACCGTCGACGCCGGGGCCCCACACGATCGTCGTCGGCGACGACGTGATCGAGTGGCGGCCCGCCTTAGGGAGCGTGCTCGACGCGGTCGAGGGCGTCGGCATCCCGTGGCCGTCGGGATGCCGCACCGGCGCGTGCGGCACGTGCGTGCGCCCGCTGCGCTCGGGCAGCGTCGAGTACCTGAGCGACCCCGTGTCGCCGCCGAAGGCCGGGCACGTGCTGGTCTGCTGCTCGGTGCCGACCTCCGACGTCGAGTTCGACTGACCACATCCGCGGGTTGAGGATCAGCCCTTGAGGTAGACGGTCGTCGTCTCGGTGAAGAAGTCGCGTGCCGCGGCGCCCTGCTCCTTGGGGCCGAACCCGGAGGCGCCGACCCCGCCGAACGGCACGTGCGGGTCGGCGCCGCCCGACTCGGAGTTGACGTGCAGCACGCCCACGCGGAGGTCGTCGACGGCGGCGAGGGCGCGGCCGAGGTCGCGCGTGAAGACCGCCGCGGAGAGACCGAACTCCGCGTCGCCCACGAGCGCGAACGCCTCCTCGGCGTCCCGGGCGCGCCGCACCGAGAGCACGGGCCCGAAGAGCTCGTCACGCCACAGTGTTTCGGTCACAGCCCCGGCGCCCGCGAGCTCGAAGACCGCGGGGTCGACGTAGTAACCCTCTTCGGGAGTATCGCCCGGATGTCCGGAGAGCTCACGCACCCCGTCCGCCCGCGCCGCCGCGACCACGGCAGAGACCCGAGCCTGCGCACGATCGTCGACGAGCGGACCGAGGTCGGTCGCCGCGTCGAGGGGGTCGCCGAGACGCAGCGCCGCGGTGCGGGCCGCGAGGCGCTCGAGCAGCTCGTCGGCGACGCCCGGCGTCACGACGAGGCGCGACGTCGCCGTGCAGCGCTGTCCCGAGCCGCGGAACGCACCGGCCATCACCTGGTCGACCGCGACGTCGAGGTCGGCGTCGTCGAGCACGACCGAGGCGTTCTTGCCGCCCAACTCCGCCTGGAACGGGGTGCCTGACGCGGCCAACAGGCCCGCGAGCTCCCGCCCGACGGCCGTCGAGCCGGTGAACGTGAACCCGTGCACGTCGGGGTGCCGCGCGAGCCGCGAGCCGAGCGCCCCCGGGCCCGCGACGAGGTTGAGCGCGCCCGCCGGGAGTCCCGCCGACACGAGGGCCTCCGCGAGCCGCTGGGCGAGGAGCGGCACACTGCTCGCGGCCTTCCACACGACGGTGTTGCCGTGCACGAGGGCGGGCGCGATCTTCCAGGCCGGGATCGCGACGGGGAAGTTGAACGGCGTCACGACCGCGACGACGCCGAGCGGTCGTCGGGTGACGAGGATGCGCTCGCCCGCGCGCGGCGAGGCGTAGAGCTCGCCGGCCTCGCGGTCGCCCGCCGCACCCTGGTACCGCAGCACCTGGGCGGCCCGCAGCACCTCGCCGCGGCCTTCGGCGAGCGGCTTGCCCTCCTCGCGGCTGAGTTCACGACCGAGCGCGTCGGCATCGCGCTCGAGCAGCGTCGCCGCCCGGATCAGCACGGCGCCGCGCTCGGCGAGGGGGAGGCGTGCCCAGTCCCGGGCGGCCCGGGCGGCCGCGGCGACGGCGCGGTCGACCTCGACCTCGGTCGCCGTCGCACCCTCCGCGACGACGGTCTCGGGGTGCGCGGGGTCGACGCTGCGGAGCACCGGGCCCGAGCCGTCGACCCACTCGCCGTCGATGAGCAGCCGCAGCGCGACCGTCTCGTCCACGCTCATCCGCGGAAGGCCGGGATGCCGGTGATCGCGTGGCCGATGACGAGGGCGTGCACCTCGTCGGTGCCCTCGTACGTGCGCACCGACTCGAGGTTCGCCGCGTGGCGCATCGGAGAGTGGTCGAGCGTGATGCCGTTCCCGCCGAGCATCGCGCGGGCTTCGCGGGCGATGCGGATCGCGGCGCGCGTGTTGGCGAGCTTTGCCATCGAGATCTGGTGCGGCTTCAGGCGCCCGGCATCCTTCGCCCGCCCGAGGTGGAGCGCGAGCAGCTGCCCGTTGCCGATCTCGACGGCCATGTCGGCGAGCTTGGCCTGGGTGAGCTGGAAGCCGGCGAGCGGCTTGTCGAACTGCAGCCGCTGCTGCGAGTACTCGAGGGCCGCACGGTAGGAGTCGAGAGCCGCCCCCATGACGCCCCAGGCGATGCCGTAGCGCGCCTCGTTGAGGCACGCGAACGGTCCGCGCAGACCCTCGGCGCCCGGCAGACGCGCCGACTCGGGCACGCGCACGTCGGCGAGTTCGATGTCGCACTGGATGCTCGCGCGCATCGAGAGCTTCGGGGTGATCGGCGTCGCGCTGAACCCGAGGGTGTCGGTGGGCACGAGGAAGCCGCGCACGCCGTCGTCGGTCTGCGCCCAGACGACCGCGACCTGGGCGATCGAGGCGAGGCCGATCCAGCGCTTCGCGCCGTTGATCACCCAGTCGTCGCCGTCGCGCCGCGCGAACGTCGTCATGCTGCCGGGGTCCGAGCCGGCCCCCGGTTCGGTGAGGGCGAAGCAGCCGATGATCTCGCCGGCCGCCATCCGCGGCAGCCACTCGGTCTTCTGCGCCTCGGAGCCGTGCTTCGCGATCGCACTCATCGCGAGCGACCCCTGCACCGAGACGAAGGTGCGCAGCCCCGAGTCGCCGGCCTCGAGCTCCGCCGCGGCGAGGCCGTACTCGACGGCCGAACGGCCGGCGCAGCCGTAACCCTGGATGTGCATCCCGAGCAGGCCGAGCGCGCCCAGCTCGGGCACGAGCTCGCGCGGGAACTCGGCGGTCTCGAACCATTCGGCGATCCGAGGTCTCACCGACTCGTCGACGAAGGATCGCACGCGCGTGCGCACGGCCTTCTCCTCGTCGGTGAGCAGCGCATCCACATCGAGCAGGTCATAGGGGTCCGGCATGCGGCCACCCTAGGCAGCAGAACCCGTCCAGCAGATCGGATGATGCGCACAGAAGACCCACCCATATGATCGGATCGTCCAAGGGAGGCTCCGCGTGGTCACGCTCTCGCAGCTCGTCGGCAGCATCGAGTCGGCGCTCGTGCCGGTGACCGCGGCCGCGCGCCGCCCCGTGCCGCTCACCGGCATCCACATCTCCGAACTGCGCGACCCCACCCCGTTCCTCGAGGGCGGCGAGCTGCTCCTGACCACCGGCATGCCCTTCGCCGAGGCGCCCGGAGGGATCCCCGCCTACGTCGATCGGCTCCGCGAGCGCGGGGTCGCCGCTCTCGCCCACGGCGTCGGACCCGCGCTCGAC
>NZ_JBMRCP010000007.1:0-14078 GCF_057350545.1 Pseudolysinimonas sp.
ACGGGCGCTACTTCGGGCTGCCGCACGCGCACATCGCGAAGCGCGCCGACGAGCTGCTCGACTTCGCGCAACTCGCCGATCGCAAGAAGTCGAAGGTCGACGACCTCTCCGGCGGCATGAAGCGGCGCCTCACGATCGCGCGCGCCCTCATCAACGACCCGCGCATCCTGCTGCTCGACGAACCCACGACCGGTCTCGACCCGCAGGCGCGCCACATCCTCTGGGACCGGCTGTTCCGGCTCAAAGAGCAGGGCACGACGCTCGTGCTCACGACGCACTACATGGACGAGGCCGAGCAGCTCTGCGATCGGCTCATCGTCGTCGACAAGGGCCGCATCATGGCGGAGGGGTCGCCCGCGTCGCTCATCCGCGAGCACTCGAGCCGTGAGGTGCTCGAGGTGCGCTTCGGCTCCGACAAGAACGCCGGCGCCGCCGAGACCCTCGCGGGAGTCGGCGACCGGCTCGAGGTGCTGCCCGACCGCATCCTCGTCTACGGGCACGACGGCGAGGCGGCGCTCGCCGAGGTGACGAAGCGCGGGCTCCAGCCGATCACCTCCCTCGTGCGTCGGTCGTCGCTCGAAGACGTCTTCCTCCGCCTCACGGGAAGGTCGCTCATCGAATGACGGCACTTCGACAGGCTCAGGGCCCGAGCGCGCTGACCCCTCGCGCCGGCCTCGACGACGCGACCCTGGCATCCCGCAGCCGCCGCTACGGCGCCTGGTACGTCGTCGAGCACAAACTGCGCGCCGTGCGGGCGTTCTTCTGGACGATGCTCGCCACCGCGTTCGGCACGCCGTTCCTCTACCTCTTCACGTTCGGGGTGGGGCTCGCGACGCTCGTAGTCGACCGTCAGGGCGGCGAGTTCATCGACGGCGTCGGCTACCTCGAGTTCGTCGCGCCCGCGCTCATCATCAACGCCGCCGTGCTCGTCGCCGCCGAGGAGTACATGTTCGGCATGGTCATGGGCTTCAAGTGGAACATGATCTTCATCGGCATGAACGCCGCCCCCATCTCGGGTCGGCAGATCGTCGACGGGATGCTCATCTACGTCTCGATCCGCGCCGTCGTCACGGCGGCCATCTACTACGGCGCGGTCGTGCTGTTCGGCGGCACGGTCTCGGCGTGGAGCATCCTCGTCGTGCCGATCGCCGTGCTCACGGCGCTCGCCTTCTCGCCGGTCGCGGCGTGGTCGGCGACGATCTACGAAGACCGTGGCCAGTTCAACATCGTCAACCGGCTCATCATCATGCCGCTCTCGCTGTTCAGCGGCACCGTGTTCCCGCTCACGCAGCTGCCGATCTTCCTGCAGTGGATCGGCTGGGTGTCTCCCATCTGGCACGGCAGCGAACTCGCTCGCCAGTTCTCCTACGGGCCGACCGAGCCGATTTGGCTCACCGTCGTCCACGTGCTGTTCCTCGTGGTGCTCGCGGTGTTCGGCTGGTGGCTCACGGTGCGCATCTCGACGAGGAGGCTCGCCCGATGAGTGCGACGACCGCCGCCTACAAGAAGGCGACCCGCGCGTCGGGGGGCGTGCGCGCACTCTACGCCGGCAACGCCCGTGCCGTGCTCGGCCGCGGACTGCTCGCGACCCGCAGCACCAACTGGTGGATCGTCATCACCGGGGTCTTCGAGCCGATCTTCTACCTGCTCTCGCTCGGCCTCGGCCTCGGCGGCCTCATCGGCTCGGTGCAGGACTCGTCGGGCAACGAGATCCCGTACGCGGCGTTCATCGCGCCCGCGCTGCTCGCGGTGTCGGCCATGAACGGGGCGATCTACGACTCCACGTGGAACGTCTTCTTCAAGATGCACTTCGCGCGGCTCTACAACGGGATGCTCGCCACCCGGCTCGGTCCGCTCGACGTCGCGCTCGGCGAGATCTCCCTCGCGCTGCTGCGCGGTGCGGCCTACGGCGTCACGTTCCTGCTCGTCATGCAGGCGCTCGGGCTCAACCTGGGTTGGACGGCGTTCCTCGCGCTCCCCGCGATCGTGCTCATCGCGTTCGGCTTCGCGTCGATCGGCATGGGCATCACGTCGTACCTGAAGACGTTCCAGCAGATGGATGTCATCCCGCTCATCCTGCTGCCGATGTTCCTGCTCTCGGCGACGTTCTTCCCGATCACCGTCTACCCCGAGGTCGTGCAGTGGTTCATCATGGCGCTGCCGCTCTGGCACGGCGTCGAACTCGTGCGCGGTCTCACCACCGGGGTGCTCACGGTCGCCATGCTCGGTCACGTCGCCTACTACCTCGGCATGATCTGCCTCGGCCTCGTCTTCACGACCCGACGTCTGCGGTCGCTGTTCCTCGACTGAGAGTTTTGTCGACTTAGTTGCACATTGCTCCGTCCTCCGGGTGCAATCTGCAACTGAGGCGGCAGAAGTTCAGCCTCCGGGTGCCAGGCTGACGCCGTGCCCTTCACGCCGAGTCACGCGATCGTCGCGCTCCCGTTCGCCCGCACGCCGCTGCCCGCGGGTGCCGTCGCGATCGGGGCGATGGCCCCCGACCTGCCGCTGTTCTTCCCCTGGGTCTCGGCCTACGAGGTGACGCACGGGTTCCCCAGCCTGCTCGGGGTGTCGCTCCCGATCGCGATCGTGCTCTACGCGGTGTGGCGGCTCGCGATCCGTCCCGCGGCCTCCGGGTTGCTGCTGCCGGAGGCGCTCCGGGCGAGGATGCCGTGGGCCTGGGATCGGGGCGGGCTGCGGTGGCGCGACCTCCCGCTCGTCGCGATCGCGGCCCTCATCGGCGTCGCGACGCACGTCTTCTGGGACCTGTTCACCCATCCCGACCGGCTCGGGTCGGAGTGGTTCCCCGTGCTCGGTGAACAGTGGGGGCCGCTCGACGGCACCTCGTGGTTGCAGCATGCGTCGTCGGCGCTCGGCCTCGCCGGGATCGCCGTGTGGGCCGTGCTCGCCCACCGTCGGGCGGGAGCGGTGCACCGCACCGACCGACCCGCGGTGGCCGTCATCCGGGTGTCCGCGTGGGTCGCCGCCGCGGTCGCCCTCGTCGCCTGGTTCGGCGGGATGATCGCGCGCGACGGCTTCCCCGGCAGTTACCGAGAGTTGCGCGACACCGCGTTCGACGCCGGCACCGCGGCGGGCGCGACCATTCTCGTCATCGTGCTCGCGGCATCCCTCGCCGTGCGGGTGGTGCGAAGGGTCAGCCGCGCAGGTTCTTGAGCGTGCGGGCGGTCGCGAGGGCCGCCTCCGCCGCACGGGCGCCGACGTCCTCCTTCGACTCCGGCAGCCCGGCCCGGTCGAGCCCCTGCTGCTCGGTGTCGACCGTGAGCACGCCGAAACCGACGGGCTTGCCGGTGTCGAGCGCCACGCGGGTGAGGCCGTCGGTCGCCGCCGCCGCGACGTAGTCGAAGTGCGGGGTCTCGCCGCGCACGATCACGCCGAGCGCGACCACGGCATCCGCCCCCGCCTCGAGCGCCGCCTTGGCGACCACGGGCAACTCGAACGAGCCGGCCACCTGTACCTCGGTGACCGTCGCCCCCGACGCCGCGAGCACGCCGCGCGCGCCCGCGAGCAGCCCCTCCGAGATGCGCGTGTGCCAGAGCCCCGACACGATCGTGACCGCCAGGCCGGAGCCGTCGGTGTCGAGCTCGGGCATACCTTCGCCGCTCATGAGTTTCCTTCCACCGCGGACTGGAGGGCCGCGTCCTTCTCGATCTCAGCTGCTTCGTTGGAGAGCCGGGCGGCATCCAGGATGTCGTGGTCCGGCAGCGCGTGACCCATGCGGTCGCGCTTCGCGTCGAGGTAGCCCTCGTTGAACGCGCCGACCCCGACGACGAGCGGCACGAGCTCGCTCACCTCGACGCCGCGCTCGCGCAGCTGCCGGGCCTTCTCGGGGTTGTTGCTCAGCAGCCGCACCGACGAGACACCGAGGTCGCGCAGGATCGCCGTCGCCGCGCCGTAGTCGCGCGCGTCGGCGGGCAGTCCCAGCCGGAGGTTCGCGTCGAGGGTGTCGAAACCCTCCTCCTGCAGCTTGTAGGCGCGCAGCTTGTTGATGAGCCCGATGCCGCGACCCTCGTGGCCGCGCAGGTAGATCACGACGCCGCCCTCCGCATAGATCGCCTGGAGCGCCGCATCCAACTGCGGACCGCACTCGCACTTGAGCGACCCGAACGCCTCACCCGTGAGGCATTCGGAGTGCACGCGCACGAGCGACCCGTCGTGCGGGGCGCTGCCGTCGGCCGCGGGGGCGATCCACGCGACGTGGTCGGCGCCCGTCGAACGGTCGCGATACGCCCGCACGCGGAACGTGCCGTGCGCCGTCGGCACGTTGGTCTCCACCTCGAACGACACGCGCTCGAACTCCGGCACCTCGACGACCGCCTGCGGGTCGGACTCGCACTTGCGCTCCTCCATGAAGCGGAGCAGCTCCTCGATCGTGATGACCGGAACCCCGTGCTCCTCGCCGAGCTTGAGGAGCCCGGGCAGGCGCATCATCTCGCCGTCCTCCTCGACGATCTCGCCGATCACGCCGACCGGTTCGAGACCGGCGAGCTTGAGCAGGTCGACGGTCGCCTCCGTGTGACCGTCGCGCTCGCGCACACCGCCATCCACCGCCCGCAGCGGGATGATGTGGCCGGGCCGGATGAGATCCGTCGGCGTGGAAGCGGGGTCGGCCAGCACGCGCAGAGTGTGCGCGCGGTCGGAGGCCGAGATGCCCGTGCTCAGGCGGTCGGCGGCGTCGACACTCACCGTGTAGGCCGTGCCGCGGGGGTCTTCGCTCTGCGCCCACATCGGCGGCAGCGCGAGCCGGTCGGCGATCTCGTTCGTCATCGGCGCGCACAGGTAGCCGGAGGTGTGCCGCACCGTCCAGGCGATCCACTCCTGGCTCGCGAACTGGGCGGCGAGCACGACGTCGCCCTCGTTCTCGCGACCCTCGTCGTCGGCGACGATGACGGGCAGGCCCTTCGCGAGGGCTGCCAACGCCGTGGGGATGTCCGCAAGGCTCATGTGTTCTCTCCTGTCAGGGGGGCGTCGGCGCTTCCGCCGTGCCCATAGATGCCCGCCGAACCCGCGGCGAAAGCGCCGACGCCCCCCTCGTTCCGGGTGAGGTGGAGGAGGCGCTGCACGTGACGGGCGAGCACGTCCGTCTCGAGGTTGACCCGGTCGCCCGGGGTGAGGTCTCCGAGCACCGTCGCGGTGAGCGTCTCGGGGATGAGCGACACCTCGAACCAGTCGTCGCCCGCGTCGCTCACCGTGAGCGAGACGCCGTCGACGGCGATCGAACCCTTGCGCACGACGAGCGGAGCGTGCTCGGGGTCGAGCGTGAACCGCAGCACGCGCCAGGCATCCTGCGGCGTGACGGAGACGACGGTCGAGGTGCCGTCGATGTGGCCCTGCACGAGGTGTCCGCCGAGCCGGTCGCCGAGGGCCGCGGCGCGCTCGAGGTCGACGCGCTGCCCCACCTTCGCCGCACCCAGGGTGGACATCGCGATGGTGACGCCCATGACATCCGCCGTGAACCAGTCGGCGCCCTGATCGACGACCGTGAGGCACACGCCGTCGACCGAGATCGAGTCGCCGTGCTTCGCGTCGGAGACGGCGAGGGGCGCCCGCACCGTAAGCCGACCGGCGTCGCCGACCCGCTCCCAGGCGAGGATCTCGCCGACCTCTTCGATGATTCCGGTGAACATGTCATCCCTCCGTGTCGGTGGTCGAGTAGCGATCCGCAGGACCGCGTGTCGAGACCGGGTAGGCGTGCAGGTAGAGGTCGTCGCCGAGCTGCTCGACGGTGTCGAGACGCAACCGGCGGATGCCGGCCATGGAGGGGATGCCGAGGTGGTCGAGCGCGACCTTCGGTCCGCCGAGCAGGGCCGGGGCGAGGAAGATCGCGTACTCGTCGGCGAAGCCCGCGGCGATGATCGCCGAGGCGAGGGTGGGCCCGCCCTCGACGTAGACCCGGCGGATCGCCCGCGCGTGCAGGTCGCCGAGCACCTGACCAAGGTCACGTGTGCCGGTGACGACCACACCGCGCCGGTGACTGCGGAGCTTCGCGTCGGCCGGGATGTCGCGCGCCCCCACGACGACCGGCAGAGGCTGCTCGTGCAGCAGCTCGCCGTACTCGCCGCGCGCGGTGAGCGACGGGTCGTCCGCGAAGACGGTGCCGGTGCCGACGAGGATCGCGTCGCTGAGCGCCCGCTGCTCGTGCACCTTCATCCGTGCGGCGGAGCCGGTGATCCACTGACTCGAGCCGTCCGCGGCGGCCGCGCGGCCATCCAGGGTCGACGCCCACTTGACGGTCACCCACGGGCGTCCGCGGCGCATGACCTCGAGCCACGGGTGCAGCAGCGCCTCGCCCTCGGCCTCGAGCACGCCGTGGCTCACCGGGATGCCCGCCTCGGCGAGGCGCTGCGCGCCATGGCCGGAGATCGCGCCCGGGTCGGTGACCGAGTAGACGACTTTGGCGATTCCGGCGTCGAGGAGGGCGGCAGCACACGGGCCGGTGCGACCGGTGTGGTTGCAAGGCTCGAGGGTGACGACGGCGGTGAACCCGCGGGCATCCGCCACCTTGCTGAGCGCGTCGACCTCGGCGTGCGGGGTTCCCGCGCCCCGGTGCCAGCCTTCGGCGACGACGTCTCCCGCATCGTCGATGAGGACGCAGCCGACGCGCGGGTTGCCGCCCGTGAGGGGCCCCTGGGTCGCGAGTTCGAGGGCGCGGCGCATGGGGGCTTCGTACCGCTGGTGGTCGCTCATCCGTCGTTCCTGGGTCCGGCCAGGCGAGGGGAGGCGGCGCACCCGGGCACGCGGGGCGTGCACCGGCGGCGTGCATCCTCCCATCCGGACTTTGACCGTCGGTTCCGGAATTCCACCGGATCGGCTCCCCGCCTTGCGGCGAAGAGTTCGCGGACTATGACCGCCGGTGCGGGATTTCACCGCCCCTGGAGCACGTGCTTCGTATCACCAGGGTAAACCCGTCCGCCCCCGCGCGCATTCCCGGGGGCTGGAGGGGAGGCAACTCAGGAGAATCCGTCGGAATGCCGGCATTCGGGGCCATCGGTGGGCGAATCTCCTGAGTTGGCGACCCTAGTGAAGTCCTCCACCGACGGGAAAGTAGCCCTCCCCACCCATTCAGCGCCGGCTCCCCGCCGCGAGGATGGCGCGCGTCCAAGGATTCACGCATGCCGACGATGACGATCCGGGAGCTCACGGAGCGAGGGTGGACGTCCAAGCGCCTCGCGCGCGAGGTCGCACGGGGACGACTTCTCCGGGTGCGTCGCGGGCACTACGCCACCCCGGACACCGCTCCTGACGTCGTCCGCGCGGTCGAGGTCGGCGGTCGGTTGGGGTGCGTCTCCGAACTTCGGTCTCGGGGGATCTGGGTACCCGTGGCGACGGCCATCCACGTGCACCTCGCCCCGAACGCGGCGCGTTTGCGGGCGACGGAGGGGACGGTGCTGCACTGGTCGACTCCACTGTGCGAGTCGGGATCGACGTCATCCCACGTGTCTGCGATCGATGCCCTCGTCACCGCCTGCGATTGCCTCGCGCCATGGATCGCGATCGCAGCGATGGAAAGCGCGATCCGCTGCGGCGTACTCTCCCTGACGGAGCTGCAGCGCGGCACGGCAGCCGCCTCTGCGCGGGTGCGCTCCCTCGTCGTGCAGGTGCAACCGACCGCGGACTCGGGGTTGGAGACGATCGTCAGGCTGCTCGTCACCGCGCTCGGGTTCCGCGTTGCGGCGCAAGTCCGCTACCCCGGGATCGGCATCGTCGATCTCGTCGTCGAGGGATGGGTGGCCATCGAGACCGATGGCTCGCATCACGATGAGCCGATCGTGAGCGTTCGTGATCGCCGTCGCGACGCCCGGCACGCGGCAGCCGGTCGTACGCCGCTCCGCTTCCGCTACAGCCAGGTCATGAACGAGCTGCCGAGCGTCGCCGCGGCCATCATCGGGGCCGTGCGGCAACACCGCCGGGTGCGCAACTCAGGAGAAATCGCTCGGAGAGCCGAGATCAGGTTGCGTCGGCTCGATATCTCCTGAGTTGCAGCCCTGTCAGGCGAGCGGCCAGCCCGGCTGCGGGTCGCGGGTGTCGGTGGAACGCAGGATGCCGTGCCACGCGGGTGGGCGACTCCCGTCACGCGCGACGACGTCGGCAGGAGCCTCCCCGGTATACGTGAATCCGGTCGTCCGCGCCGTCGCGGCCGACGCGAGGTTGCCGACGAGACACTCCCAGCGCAGCTCGTCGCGGCCGAGGCTGAACCAGAACGTCGCGACGGCGTCGAGCGCCTCCGCCATGTAGCCGTGCCCGCGGAAGGGCGCCCCGAGCCAGAACCCCACGTCGGAGCGCGCCGCCCGCACCCCGATCACTCCCGCGAAGGCCTCGTCGACGCGCAGCGCCCACGTATACTCCGAGTCCGACGCCCACCCCGCCGGGATGTGCGACTCGATGAACCCGACGGCATCCGATCGCGTGTACGGCCACGGCGTCGTCAGGTACCGCTCGAACAGCGGGTCGGTGCAGTACTCCGCCATCGCGTCGACATCACCCGGCCCGGGCTGGTCGAGCACGAGCCGCGCCGTGACCAGCGAGACGGGAATCATCGCCGGGGGAGGAACCCGATGCGGTCGTACACGCGCGCGAGCGTCGCCGCGGCGATCGCCTCGGCGCGTTCGGCGTTCCCCGACAGCAGCCGGTCGAGCTCCGCGGGATCGGCGAGCAGCTCGAGCGTGCGCTCCCGCACCGGCGCAAAGGCCGCGACGACGGCATCCGCGGTCTCCGACTTCAGGTCGCCGTAGCCGCGACCGGCGAACGAGTCGACAAGCGCGGGCACCGGGGTGCCGCCGAGCACCGAGAGCAGCGACAGCAGGTTCGACACCCCGGGCTTCGACGCGGGGTCGAACACGATCGCGCGGTCGGTGTCGGTGACCGCCGACTTCACCTTCTTCGCGAGCACCGTGGGTTCGTCGAGCAGCCACAGGATGCCCTGCGGCGACTCGCCCGACTTCGACATCTTCGAGCCGGGGTTCTGCAGATCGAACACCTTCGCGGTCTCGGGGAGGATCGAGACCTCGGGGATCGTGAGGGTGTCGCCGAAGCGCGAGTTGAAGCGCGTGCCGAGGTCGCGCGTGAGTTCGATGTGCTGCCGCTGGTCTTCGCCGACGGGCACGATCTCGGCGTCGTAGAGCAGGATGTCGGCCGCCTGCAGGATCGGGTAGGTGAACAGCCCGACCGAGGCGGCATCCGACCCCTGCTTCTGCGACTTGTCTTTGAACTGCGTCATGCGGCTCGCCTCGCCGAAGCCGGTGAGGGTGTTGAGCACCCAGGCGAGTTCGGCGTGGGCGGGCACGTGCGACTGCACGAACAGGATGCTGGAGGCCGGGTCGATCCCCGCGGCGATGTACTGCGCCGCGGTGCGCCGGGTGGCCTCGCGGAGGGCTGCCGGATCCTGCGGGACGGTGATGGCGTGCAGGTCGACGACACAGAACACGGCGTCGTACTCGATCTGCATCTTCTTCCACTGCAGGAGCGCGCCGATGTAGTTGCCCGCGTGGAGCGAGTCGGCGGAGGGCTGCATCCCCGAGAAGAGGCGGGGCTTGGTCATGTGAGGTCCTTGCTAGAGCTGATAGTCGACGACGAGGGGGGCGTGGTCCGACCATCGCTCATCCCACGCGGCAGCCCGATCGACCTTCACGTCGACCACCTTAGCGGCCAGCTCGAGGGTGGCCGCCTGGTAGTCGATGCGCCAGCCGGCGTCGTTGTCGAACGCGCGACCCATCTGCGACCACCACGTGTAGGGACCGTCGACCTCGCCCGCGAAGCCCCGCCCGCCGTGGACGAAACCCAGCCCGGCGCCCGCGTTGTAGGCGGGGTCGTCTTCCGCGCCGAAGATCTCGTCGAGGTAGGCGCGCTCGCGCGGGAGGAAGCCCGACTTCTTGACGTTGCCCTTCCAGTTGCGGATGTCGAGAGTGCGGTGCGCGATGTTGAAGTCGCCCATCACGACCGCGAGCGGGTTGTGCGCCTTCACCGCGGCGACGTGGTGCAGCATCCCCTCGAGGAAGGTCCACTTCTGCTCCTGCTTGGGGGTGTCGACCACGCCCGAGGGCACGTAGCACGACACGACGGTGACGACCGTGCCGTCGATGTCGTAGTCGGCCTCGAGCCACCGCCCTGCGGAGTCGAAGTCGTCGGGGCCGAAGGTGACACGGTGCACGGACGCCTTCCGTCGTGAGGCGATCGCGACCCCCGCGCGCCCCTTCGCCGTCGCGGGGTCGTGCAGGATGTCCCACTCCTCGCCGAGCAGCTCTTCGAGGTGGGAGGTCTCGGCGCGCACCTCTTGCATCGCGAGGATGTCGACATCCCGACCGGCGAGCCACTCGCCCATGCCTTTGCGGAACGCGGCGCGCACCCCGTTGACGTTGACACTGGCGATGCGGAGGGGGCGGGTCACCCGTCCGAGGTTACCGGCGACCGCCGACCCTCACCGGCGCGTCAGCGACGCCCGACGAGCCTCTTCCAGAACCCGCGCTTCGGCTCCGGTTCGGGGGCCGGTTCGTACTTCTTCACGAGTTCGCGCGCCCGCTCCAGTCGCGCCTCGAAGGCCTTCTCGTCGAGCACGATCCCCTCGCCGTCGACCCCCTCCGCCATCCACGCCGCCCCCAGGAGGATCACCTGGCAGACGAAGTTGTAGTAGATGAGAAGGCCGGCGACCACGGCGAACGACGCGATGAGCGGGTTGTTACTGGCGCCGCCGAGCAGCAGCCCGCTCAGCACGGTCAAGCCGGTGATGCCGAGAGCGCCGATGAGGATGCCGCCGCGCAGGATGCGCCACGGAAGCCGCGCGCCGGAGAGCAGCCGGTAGAGGCCGAGGAGGGCGAGCGCGTAGACGAGCACCGACACGGCGATCGACACGGTGCGGCCGAGCACGAATCCGAGGACCGAGTCGCGGGAGACGCCCAGCCAGTCCAGCACGAGCGACGTCGCGCTCGAGCCCGCGAACGACAGGCCCGCCGCGGCGAGCAACAGCACCGCGAGGGCGATCCCGCCGACGAGGTCGAGCAGCTTCTGCATGAAGATGTTGCGCGCGATCGGGGGCAGGTCGAGCATCGTCCGCACGGAGGCGCGCGCGGCGTCGAGCCAGCCGAGCGCGACGAAGAGCAGGCCGGCGAGCGCGACGACGCCCGAGATGCTGAACGCGGCGCCGGACGCGAGGTCGTCGGGGTCGACGGCGCCCGTGCCGTCGCCGTCGTCGATGAGCCCGGGGATGGTCTCGTCGAGGAGGTCGATGATCGAGCCCTGCAGTCCCGAGTCGCGGCTCACGACGAGTCCGGCGATGGAGAACGCCACCCACAGGCCGGCGAACACCGCGAAGAGCGCCTGATAGGCGAGGCCGCCGGCGAGGATCGGGCCGCGCGCGAGTCCGTACCGCGTGACCACCCGAACGGGCTTGAGTCCCTGGATCCTCGCGACGAGGGCCGCGATCCGTTGCTTGAGGGGCATCCCGCCAGCCTAGGTCGGTGGGTGCGGGTGCTCTCGGGCTTGACGCCGTCGCAGAGTCGCCGTGCACCGCGCCTGAACGTCACCGCGGAGGGTCCGCTCGACGGGGGAGGAAAGCCCTCCCTCGTGGCGGGAGGACGGCCGCCGGGCTAGCGTGAAGTCAGGCGTCGGGGGACGCTGGCCCCCGAACAGGGGGTAAGACTCGGGGAATCCTCGCGTCATAGTAGACGGAACGGGCTGTCTCTTCAGGTGAAGGCACGGGGACTCACCATCCTCGACCTTCGACCCAAAGGGACAAACGAGAGGCCCGGGAATGGATCAGGGGGATGAGCGATCAGGACTCGAAGCTAACCACTTCGGATGCGGAGCTGATCGAGCACGCGCGATCGGGGGATACGCGCGCGTTCGGGGAACTGTGGCGTCGTCATTATCGTTCTGCCGCTCGCGTCGCCCGTCAGTTCACTTCGTCGATCGATGCGGATGACCTCGTCTCCGAGGCGTACGCACGGATCTACCAGCGTGTGCTGGCGGGCGGCGGCCCGACCGGTGCCTTCAGGCCGTACCTCTACACGACAATCCGAAATCTCGCGTCGAGCTGGGGAGCCGCGTCTCGCGACATCCAGGTGGACATGATCGAGGACTACGAAGACGACCGCATCCCGGACGACCCGGCCGCGTGGGCGCTTGACCGCACCCTCACGGCGCGCGCCTTCCGCACCCTCCCCGAGCGGTGGCAGACGGTGCTCTGGTACACCGAGGTCGAGGGGATGGACCCGCACGAGGTCGCCCCGATCATGGGCATGACCGCGAACAGCGTCGCCGCCCTCTCCTACCGCGCCCGCGAGGGCCTCCGGAAGGCCTGGCTGCAGGCGCACGTGTCGGATGCCGTGGCCGACGGGGAGTGCCAGTGGGCGCTCTCACGGCTCGGCGAGCACGCGCGCGACTCGCTCTCCCACCGCGACAGCGAGCGCCTCACCGTGCACCTCGCCGCCTGTGCCAAGTGCACCATCGTCTCGGAGGAGGTCGACGAGGTCGGCTCGCACCTCGCCATGGTCATGCTCCCGCTGTTGCTCGGCGGCGTCGTGGGCGGTTCGCTGCTCGCGGCCCTGTCTCAGCCGTCGGGGGCCCTCGCCGCCTCGCAGGTGCCGATCCCGGATGTTCCCGTCGCGCTCGAGACCGTCGCCGGGGGCGGCGTGCTCGCCGCCCCGATCATCGGCGGGCTGTCGCTCGGCGCCGCGTCGGGCACGGGTGCGCTCGTGGGCGGCTTCGCGCTCGTCGCGGTCATCGCCGGCAGCGTCGCCCTCGGGGTCGCGCCCACCGTGGCCGACGACGGGGGCTCCGCGACGGCGCCCGTCGCCGTCGAGCAGACCGTGGACGAGGACGACCCGATCGTCGGCACCGACGAGGGCGCGGTCGCCGGCCCGGTCGTCGGAACCGCGGGCGAGGTGCTGGGTGAGGTCGCCGACGATGTCGACACGATCGTCGGCGGAGTCGTCGACACGATCACGGGTGGGGCGCCGCCCCCCGGGCACACCGCCGGAGGAGGCGTCGTCAACGCCGACGTCTCGCTCAACCTCAGCGGCACGGGCACGCCCGGAGCGCACGTCTCCCTGCAGGCCGCGGGCCAGGTCTACGCGACCACGACGGTGCGTCCCAACGGCACCTACACGCTCGTCACGGTCGTGCCCGGCGGGGTGCAGAACCTCGAGCTCGTGCAGGCCGTCGACAAGCTCTACCTCGCGCAGCTGCTCGGGATCGACGGCGTGCTCGCCGAACTGCTAGGCACGCTCGACGGTCTCGTCGCGCACCTCGTGAAGCCGCTCACGCTCGGCTCGCCCACCAACGGGCTCACGATCCAGTACGGCTGACGGCAGCTCGCGGCACCGTCCCCCGAAAGCGGGTGACGGGTTCTCGTTTTTCCGCGTCATAGCCACGCCCCGGGGCCGTCTCTTCTAGTGAGGCCGCAAGGCCCGCCCTCCGCTGTCCCGGGAGGGCACTCGGCCCGGCCCGTGGTGATCCCAGCCTCCACGGGCCGGGCCTCAGGACACACACCCAGCAGTTCACTCCATGAGCGAAGGCCCCGAGAACCGGTAGAGGGTTCTCGGGGCCTTCTGCTGGTCTGGTCGCGCCGCCGCTCCTGCGGCGCGACGGGGCTTCGCTACGGCCGCGCGCGAGCGCCTTCCGCTCCGCGCGTCCTGCGTCTCTTACGACTTGACGGTGAGCTCTAGCTTCGGCAGCCCGGGATTGCCACGCAGGACGGCCTGCTTGACCTCGGCGATCGCCTTGGTGACCTCGATGCCGCGCGGGCACGCCTCCGAGCAGTTGAAGGTCGTGCGGCAGCGCCACACGCCTTCCTTGTCGTTGAGGATGTCGAGGCGCACCTGGCTGCCCTCGTCGCGGCTGTCGAAGATGAAACGGTGCGCGTTGACGATCGCGGCCGGGCCGAAGTACTGACCGTCGGTCCAGAACACGGGGCACGACGAGGTGCACGCCGCGCACAGGATGCACTTGGTGGTGTCGTCGAAGATCGCGCGCTGGGCGACCGACTGGATGCGCTCCTTGTCGGGCTTGTCGCTCGCGATGAGGAACGGCTGGATCTGCCGGTACGACTCGAAGAACGGCTCCATGTC
>NZ_JBMRCP010000008.1:0-8862 GCF_057350545.1 Pseudolysinimonas sp.
CGAGCCCTTCTGGCCGATGGCGACGTAGATGCAGCGCACCTGCTTGTTCTTGTCGCCCGAGTCCCAGTTGGCCTTCTGGTTGATGATCGTGTCGATCGCGATCGCCGTCTTGCCGGTCTGGCGGTCGCCGATGATCAGCTGGCGCTGGCCGCGGCCGACCGGGATCATCGCGTCGATCGCCTTGATACCGGTCTGCATCGGCTCGTGCACGCTCTTGCGCTGCATGACGCCGGGAGCCTGGAGCTCGAGGGCGCGGCGGCCCTCCGACGCGATCTCACCGAGACCGTCGATCGGGGTGCCGAGCGGGTCGACGACGCGACCGAGGTAGCCGTCGCCGACGGGCACCGAGAGCACCTCGCCCGTGCGGGTGACCTCCATACCCTCCTCGATGCCGGTGAACTCACCGAGCACGATGACGCCGATCTCGTTCTCGTCGAGGTTGAGGGCGAGGCCGAGCGTGCCGTCCGCGAAGCGCAGAAGCTCGTTGGCCATGGCGCCCGGAAGCCCCTCGACGTGCGCGATGCCGTCGGCCGCGTCGACGACCGTGCCGACCTCCGTCTTCGAGGCGGCGCTCGGCGTGTACCCGGCGACGAAGTCCTTGAGCGCGGAGCGGATCTCGTCGGGGCTGATGGTGATGTCTGCCATTGTCTTCTCTGTCTTCGAGGGGTCGGTGAGCCGGGATCAGCCGGCGAGCTGGAGTCGGAGGTCGGAGAGGCGCGACGACACGGTGCCGTCGACGACCTCGTCGCCGACCTGCACGCGCAAGCCGCCGAGCACCGAGGGGTCGACGATCACGTCGACCTGCACGGGGCGGCCGTACTGCGCCGAGAGGGCGGTCGAGAGCCGCGTCTGCTGCGCGGGGGTGAGCGGGGATGCCGCCGTCACCGTCGCGAGGACGCGCCCCGCCGCGGAGGCCACGGTCTCGGCGGCGCTCGACACGAGCTCGCCGATACGGCGCCCGCGCGGGCTCTGCACGAGGTGGCTGAGGATCGCGACGGTCGCCGGCGAGGCCTTCGTGCCGATGAGCTTCGTGATCACGTCGGCCTTCGCCGCAGGCTCACCGAGCTTGCTGCCGAGCGCGAGCTCGAGGTCGGGGTCGGACGCGATGGCGCGGCCCACGGCGAACAGCTCGCCTTCGAGCCCGGCCTTCTCCCCCGCCGCGGCCGCGAGGGCGCGGATCGCCAGGGTCTCGATGCCGTCGACGAGCTCGTCGGAGTTCGACCAGCGCGACTCGACGACGCCGCCGAGCAGCTTCGCCGCCGTCGCGTCGAGCGCCGTGAAGATGCGCCCGAGGAGCTTCGACTTCTCGCTGGCCGGAATGGACGGGTCGGAGAGCAAGGCTCGGAGCTGCGACGAGCTCGCGATCGCGCGGCCCGCCGCCAGCAGCTGCTCGCCCGTGGCGAGCTGGACGCCGGACACGGCATCGAGCTGCGCGGTGGCGGCGGCGAGAGCGTTGCGGGTCGCGGATCCCATTACTTCTTGCTCGCCTTCTCCGACGCTTCGAGGTCCGCGAGGAAGCGGTCCACGAGCGCCGTCGACTTCTTGTCGTCGTTCAGCGCCTCGCCGATGACACCCGACGCGAGGTCGAGCGCGAGCGAACCCACCTCGGCACGGAGCGAGACGAGTGCGGCGGCGCGCTCGGCCTCGATCTGCACCTGGGCGTTGGCGGCGATGCGTGCGGCCTCGGCCTGCGCGGTCTCGCGCGCCTCGGCCACGATCGCGGCACCCTCGACACGGGCCTGCTCGCGGATGCGGCCGGCCTCGGCACGGGCCTCCTCGAGCTGCGACTCGTACTCGCCCTTGGTGGCGGCGGCCTCGGCCTGCGCCTCTTCGGCACGCTTGAGCCCGCCCTCGATGGCGTCGGCACGGGCGTCGAGCGCCTTGTTGAGACGCGGGACGACGAAGAAGCCGATGACGAGCAGCAGGGCGACGAAAATGACGCCCGACCACAGGATGTCGTAGAACTCGGGAAGGAGCGGATTGATGTCCGCTGCTTCTTCCGTGGGTTCCGCGGCGAGGAATGCGCGCAGCATCCCGACCTCCTAGATCTGGGGGGTGCTTACGGGAAGGGGATGAAGCCCGTGGCGATCGCGATGAACGCGAGCGCCTCGGTGAACGCGATACCGATGAACATGAGGCCCGTCAGACGGCCCTGGAGCTCGGGCTGACGCGCGACCGACTCGATCGTCTTGCCGACGACCAGGCCGACGCCGATGGCCGAACCGATCGAGGCGAGGCCGAAGGCGATGGGAACGAGGTGACCAGAGATTTCCACGAGGGTTTCCTTTTCTTTCTGGGTGCTTACTAGAGGGCTCCGGCGAGGCCGGCGGGTCAGTGCTCGTCGGCGAGCGAGAGCTGGATGTAGACGGCGGCGAGGAACGTGAAGACGTAGGCCTGCAGCACCGCGACGAGGATCTCGAACAGGGTGAAGACCGCGCCGAAGGCGAAGGTGCCCAAGCCGAGGAGACCGATGAGGTCGCCGTTGGCGAGGAGCGTGAAGAAGAAGAAGTGCGTGGCCGAGAAGCACAGCACGAGCAGCAGGTGCCCGGCGATCATGTTCATCAGGAGTCGGAGCGTGAGCGAGACAGGCCGCACGATGAACGTCGACAGGATCTCGATGAGCGCCACGACCGGCAACAGCACGCCCGGGACGCCGCTCGGCGCGACCGCGTTCTTGAAGAACCGGAGGCCGTGCTTGCGGATACCCGCGTAGATGAAGAGCACGTAGGCGACGAGCGCGAGCAACAGGGGTGTGCCGATGACCGACGTGCCGGCGATGTTGAGGAACGGGATGATGCCCGTGATGTTCAACCCGATGATGAGGAAGAACATCGTCATGAGCGGCACCATGAACCGCTTGCCGTCCTTCTCACCGAGGGTCTCGATGATGATGTTGTTCCGCACGAAGCCGAGGAGGAACTCGGTCACGACCTGACCGCGCGTCGGGATGACGCGCATGCGGCGCGTGGCGATGAGCAGCCACACGATGAGCACCGTCACCACCAGGAGGCGGATGAGCATGATGCGGTTCAGCTCGAACGGGGTGCCCTCGAAGAGGATCGCCGGCGGGAAGAACTCGTCGAGCGAAGGCCCGTGGAACTCGCCGTCGCCGGGGTCGGCGCTCGGCAGAGCAGGCAGGAAGGGGGTGAGGAAGTTCAGGGCTTTCTCCTGCATCGGGGCGCGTCTACGCGCGGCGATCGAAAGGGGAAGGTCGTGCTCCTCACACTACCAGGGGATTGACGACCCGGGCTCCGCGCGAGCCGGGCGTTCTCACTCACCGGAACGCTCGTCATCGGGGAGCGCGACGTCGAGCGGGATGCGGCTGCGCTGGAAGGCGACGACGTCGGCCACGAGCGATCCGAGCACGCCGACGATCGCCGTGATGCCGAAGGCACCGGGGTCGATCCAGTCCTGGCCGCGCAGCCAGAGCGAGAGCACGAAGAACAGGATGAGCTTGAGCGTCCACACGCCGAGCACGACGCCGAGGAACGCGGGGCTCGTGAGATCGCCGTTCGAGACGCGCCCGGCGAGCAGGATGCTCAGCGCGGTGAGGCCCAGGAAGATCCCGGAGAGCGCGCCGCCGAGCAACCCGCCGGCGAGGCCGGGAGTCCCGGCGGCGAGGAACCCGAGCGCCCCTCCCCCGAGGGCGACGAGCGCGGTCAGCACCGCGCCATAGCGCAGGGAACGGAGGAGCAGCGGGCGGACCGTCACGAAGACGCCTCCTTCTCGTGCAGTCGCTCGAGGGCGTGGGCCGCCTCGGCGTCGGTGTGCGCGGTGTAGGTCGCGGACGCCGCGGCGGCATCCAGCGGGTCGAACTCGGCGACCCCTGCGTCGGCGGCGAGCTCCGCGGACGCGCTCTGCACGGCGGCCTCCGCGGCCTTGCGGCGGCTGAGCGGCGCGAGCGTGATGATCGTGCAGACCAGGAAGCCGACGATCATCACGAGCCCGCCGACGACGAGCCCGTGCTCGGGCAGCAGGAACAGCAGCATCCCACCCGAGGCCACCGCCGTCCATGCATAGAAGATGACGACCGCGTGAGTGTGCGAGTGCCCCATGTCGAGCAGGCGGTGGTGCAGGTGCATGCGGTCTGCGCTGAAGGGCGACTTGCCGGCGCGCAGGCGACGCAGCACCGCGAGGGTGAAGTCGGCGAGCGGCACGATGAGCACGGCGAGCGGCAGGATGATCGGGATGAAGGTCGGCAGTGCCGCCGTCGCCGTGATCGACTGGGGCGCGATCTGACCGGCCAACGCGACCGTCGACGTCGCCATGAGCAGGCCGACGACGAGCGCTCCCCCGTCGCCCATGAAGAGCCGCGCAGGCTTGTCGTCTCCGCGTCGCCAGTTGAACGGCAGGAACCCGAGGCACGCACCGATGAGCGCCGCCGTGATGAACTGCGCGAGGTTGAAGTAGTCGCTCTGCTCGGTCGGGCCGTACGACACCGCATAGCCGTAGATGAAGAACGCGCCGCTCGCGATGATCGCGACGCCGGCGACGAGACCATCGAGGCCGTCGATGAAGTTGACGGCGTTCATGACGAGCACGACGACGAAGATCGTGAGCGCGAGCGACTGGTACGACGACAACGAGAAGAGCGTGCCGGGCAACGGCAGCCAGCCGATCTGCACGCCCTGCCACGCGAGGATGCCGGCCGCCAGCACCTGCCCGGCGAGCTTGGTGAACCAGTCGAGGTCCCAGATGTCGTCGATGACGCCGATGACGACGATCAGCAGCGCGGCGGCGAGCACCGCCGGGACCTGCAGCGGCTCGCGGAAGATGAGCGCGAGCGGAGGAAGGAGCGAACCGATCCCGAACGCCACGAGGATGCCGAAGAAGATCGCGACACCGCCGAGCCGTGGCGTCGGACGCGTGTGCACGTCGCGCTCGCGGATCTTGGGATACAGCCGGTACCGGTGGCTGAGCTTCCAGATGAGCCACGAGCCACCGAAGGACACGGCCGCAGAGACGCCCAGCACGAGGACGTAGAAGATTATGCGCATCGGCCGGACCCCACGACCTCGATGATGGCCGCGTCCGACACGACGCCGTGCCGCAGGATGCGGAGCTTGCCGTCGGGATGTTCGAGCGCCGTCGCGTCGACGATCGTCGACCCGGTCCCGGGCGCCGCATCCGGGTAGCCGACCCCGGCTGCTCCGGCCTCGAGATACACCGCGACGGCGTCGCCGAGCGCGGTCTGCGCCTCGGCCGCGGTCATCGCCGCGGGCTCGCCCGTGCGGTTGGCGCTCGACACCGCGAGCGGACCGGTCTCGGACAGCAACTCGAGGGCGATGCGATCACTCGGCATCCGCACGGCGACCGTTCCGCGAGTCTCGCCGAGATCCCAGTCGAGCGTCGGCCGGGCGCGCAGCACGATCGTGAGTCCGCCGGGCCAGAAGCGGTCGACCAGGTCGCGCACCTCCGGCGGAACGACCTCGGCGAGCGCATCGAGGGTCGGGATGCCGGGTACGAGGACGGGCGGCGGGGCCGTGCGATCACGACCCTTCGCGTCGAGCAGCCGCTGCACGGCATCCGGGGAGAACGCGTCGGCGGCGACGCCGTAGACGGTGTCGGTCGGCAGGACGACGAGCTCTCCGCGGCCGATGGCCGCCCGGGCGAGACGCATCCCGGTCAGCAGTTCGTCGGGGATGCTCGTGTCGTACAGAGCCATGGCGGGATCCACCCTAAGCCGTGTCCGGTGGCACGACCTGCGTGCGCGAGGATGGAGGTGCCATGGGTCTCCTCTTCATCTTCGACATGGACGACGTCCTCTACGACTACGAGTGGCGCATCCGGATGGCGGGGCTCACCGAGCTGACGGGGCTGGACTTCACCGAGTTGCGCCGCCGCTGGTGGAACGAGCAGGGCGAGTGGGCCGCCGAAGCCGGTCGCTGGCCCGACGGCGACGCCTACCTCGCGGCCTGGTCGGCGGCGATCGGCACCGATCTGCCGCGCGACGTGTGGGTCGCGAACCGCGGCTCGGCGATGCGTGCCCGACCCGAGGTGCTGTCCTCCGTCGCGCGGGCGCGCGAGCTCGGGCGCATCACGTTGCTCACCAACAACAACCCCCTCGTCGAGGAGCACCTGCCCGAGCTGGCTCCCGAACTCGTCCCGCTCTTCGGGCGCGAGCACCTGCGCTCGTCGAGCCGCTACGGCGCACGCAAGCCCGATCCGGCGGTCTTCGAGCGCGTGCTCGCGGCCTACGACGAGCCCGCCTCTCACGCCTTCTTCGCCGACGACCTGCCCGAGAACGTCGCCGGCGCCGCGTCGGTCGGCATCACCGCGCATCTCTACGTCGACCCGGCGTCGCTGCGGGATGCCATCGAGCAGTTCGCCGCGGAACGCGCCGAACTCGCGGTTTGAGTGCCCGCCGCAGGCGGGTGTATGGAGACCCCTCCTGCGAGTGAGCCGGGGCGGTTTCGAGACGCGTCGCGCTGCGCGCGGCGCTCCTCAACCCGCGAGGTGGGCCGTCGTCGCCCGGTCGCGACCGAGGAGGTCGCGCGTCGTGGACGGTGCGCTCCAGCCGTCGGCGGTGAGGAGCTCGCGGATGGCGTCGCCCTGCAGCTCGCCGTGCTCGAGCACGAGGACGCCACCCGACCGGAGCAACCGCCGCGCCGTCGCGGAGACGGCGCGGACGACATCCAGGCCGTCCTCACCCCCGTAGAGCGCGACCTCGGGGTCGTGCAGGCGCACCTCGGGGTCGCGCGGGATCGCACCGACGGGGATGTACGGCGGATTCGAGACGACCACGTCGAGGGTGCCGACGAGTTCGGGAAGGGTGTCGGCCACGTCGGTGAGGTCGGCGAACACGAGACGCAGGTTGGCCGCGCCGATCGCGGTCGCGTTCTCACGCGCCCAGATGAAGGCACGCGGCGAGTTCTCGACCGCGACGATCTCGGCGGGCGGCACCTCGGTCGCGAGTGCGAGTGCGATGGCGCCGCTGCCCGTTCCGAGGTCGGCCGCACGGGGAGTCGGCGACGGAACGGCGAGCAGGGCGTCGATGCCGAGCTGGGCGACGTACTCGGTCTCCGGACGCGGGACGAAGACCCCCGGCCCGACCGCGAGTTCGAGCTGCCGGAAGGCGGCGCGGCCGGTGAGGTGCTGGAGCGGTTCGCGGGCCGCCCGACGCTCGACGAGCTCGAGCACGGCGTGGCGCTGCTCGCCGTCGACGCCGGAACCGGTGACCGCGCGCGCCTGCAGCTGCCCGCGGGAGACGCCGAGCACGTGGGCCAGGAGCAGCTCGGCGTCGACCTCGGGCGACGGAACGCGAGCCACCGTGAGGACGCTCACGGCATGGTCGAGCAGGTCGCGCACGTTCACCTGGATGCCGTCAGCTCTGCTCGGCGAGCTCGGCGAGGCGCGACTCCTCGTCGGCCTGGATGCACGAGTCGATGACCGGCTGGAGGGAGCCGTTCATCACCTGGTCGAGGTTGTAGGACTTGTACCCGGTGCGGTGGTCGGCGATGCGGTTCTCGGGGAAGTTGTAGGTGCGGATGCGCTCGGAGCGGTCCATCGTGCGGATCTGCGTCTTGCGCTGATCGGACGCGGCCGCGGCGATCTCCTCCTGCTGCCTCGCGAGCAGCCGTGCGCGGAGGACGCGCATCGCGGCTTCACGGTTCTGGATCTGCGACTTCTCGTTCTGCATCGACACGACGATTCCCGTCGGCAGGTGGGTGATGCGCACCGCGGAGTCGGTCGTGTTGACGCTCTGCCCGCCCGGACCCGACGACCGGAAGACGTCGATGCGCAGATCGTTCGCGCTCACGTCGATCTCTTCGGGCTCGTCGACCTCGGGGAAGACCAGCACCCCCGTCGTGGAGGTGTGGATGCGCCCCTGCGACTCCGTGGCCGGGACGCGCTGGACGCGGTGCACGCCGCCTTCGTACTTCAGGGATGCCCACACGCCCTGCGCGGGATCCGTGGCGTTCGACTTGATGGCGACCTGCACGTCCTTGTACCCCCCGAGGGCGGAGGAGGTCGCACCGAGCAGCTCGGTCTTCCAGCCGCGGGACTCGGCGTAGTGCAGGTACATGCGCAGCAGGTCGGCGGCGAAGAGCGCCGACTCCTCGCCGCCCTCCCCGCCCTTGATCTCCATGATCACGTCGCGGCCGTCGTCCGGATCGCGCGGGATGAGCAGACGCCGCAGGTTCTCCTCGGCCGTCGCCAGACCCTCTTCGAGACCGGGGACCTCGGCGGCGAACGCCTCGTCCTCCTTGGCGAGCTCGCGTGCTGCCGCGAGGTCGTCCTGCGCGAGCGCCCAGTCGGAGTGGGCGCGCACGATCTGGCTCAGCTCGGCGTAGCGCCGGTTGACCTTCTTCGCGCGCCCCGCGTCCGCATGGATCGCCGGATCGGAGAGCACCTGCTGGAGCTCCTCGTGCTCGGCCAGGAGCCCCCGGACCGATTCGAACACGTCGACCCCTTAGTGGTGCCCGTTGCCGTTCGCCGGCAGGGACTTCTGGATCTGCACGAGGAACTCGACGTTCGACTGCGTCTCTTTGAGTTTGCTCAGCACGACCTCGAGCTGCTGCTGCGGGTCGAGGCCGGCGAGCATGCGACGCAGACGCGTCGTGATGAGCACCTCCTCGCCCGTGAGCAGCTCGTCTTCGCGACGGGTGCTCGAGGCGACGATGTCGACCGCGGGGAAGATGCGCTTGTCGGCGAGCTGACGCGAGAGGCGCAGCTCGGAGTTGCCGGTGCCCTTGAACTCCTCGAAGATCACCTCGTCCATCTTCGAGCCGGTCTCGACGAGCGCGGTCGCGAGGATGGTCAGCGAGCCGCCGCCCTCGAGGTTGCGCGCCGCACCGAAGAAGCGCTTCGGCGGGTAGAGCGCCGACGCGTCGACGCCACCCGAGAGGATGCGCCCCGACG